>NZ_RZSU01000002.1:0-185650 GCF_003997585.1 Mesorhizobium sp. M5C.F.Cr.IN.023.01.1.1
GCGCTACGCTGTCCAAGCGCAAGCGCGAAGCCGATGCCATGCGCGCCCGCTTCAACAGCTGCAACACCTCGCGCGAATTTGCCAAGGGCCTGATCGACGTCACCGTTCGCGATCTCGGCCGGATACTGGCGCCGCAATTGCCGCCGGACTGGGCCGACCAGATCAAGGCCACCAAGGTCGGCGGCGCCACCCCCACGCGCGAGACAGACCGCGGCGTCGAGTTCATCGGCATCTGCTCGTCGCGCGAAGTGTCCGACGACAAGGCCGCCCAGATGGTGTTCCAGAGCGAAGGCTCGAGCGGCAAGGACGCCGACGAGCTCTCCAACAAGTATGTCGAGGAGTTGCGGAAGAAAGCCCGCATCGTCGAGCGCTGAAGTCGCCAGAGGTAGAGCTTCCGCTGGCGCTGAGCGTCGGCGATCCATCCGGCGTCGGGCCGGAAATCGCCATTGCCGCCTGGCGAGCGCGCGACAGCGCCGGTGTGCCGCCCTTCTATCTTATCGCCGATCCGGCGTTGATTGCCGCACGGGCGCGCTTGCTCGGCGCCGATGTGCCAATCACGGAGACGATACCAGCCAAAGCGGCGCGCGTCTTTGCACGCGCCCTGCCCGTCGTGCCCCTAGTCGCCCGCTTCGTCGACAGCACTGGCCGGCCGGACCCAGCCAACGCCGCCGGCATCATCGAGGCCATCGACCGCGCTGTTGACGACTGCCTTGGCGGCCGCGCGGCGGCAGTCGTCACCTGCCCGATCGCCAAGAAGCCGCTCTACGATGCCGGCTTCCGTTTCCCCGGCCATACCGAATATCTGGCGCATCAGGCGACACTCCACACCGGCGCAGAAGCGATGCCGGTGATGATGCTTGCCGGCCCCGAGTTGCGCACGGTTCCGGTCACCATCCACATTGCGCTGCGCGAGGTGCCGAAAGCGCTGACCACGGAGTTGGTCGTCGCGACCGCCCGCACCACCGCCGCCGACCTCGAACATCGCTTCGGCATTGCCAAGCCGCGGCTTGCCGTTGCCGGCCTCAATCCGCATGCCGGCGAAGGCGGCGCGATGGGCGCCGAGGACGAGCGCATCATCCGCCCGGCGATCGACAGGCTGAGGGCGGAGGGCATCGACGCTTTCGGGCCGCTGCCGGCCGACACGCTGTTCCATGCCCGCGCCCGAGCCGGCTACGATGTGGCGCTGTGCATGTATCACGACCAGGCGCTGATCCCGGCCAAGGCGCTGGCGTTCGACGAGGCGGTCAACGTTACGCTCGGCCTACCCTTCATCCGCACCTCACCGGATCACGGCACCGCTTTCGATATCGCCGGCAAGGGCATAGCCCGTGCCGACAGTCTGATCGCGGCGCTCAGACTCGCCCGCAGGCTTGCCGACATCGGGACGAAGGCTGCCGCCGCATGAGGCTTTGCATGAGAGCGGTCGCATGAGCATCGACGGGCTGCCGCCGTTGCGCGCGGTGATCGAACGCCATGGGTTGCAGGCGAAAAAGGCGCTCGGTCAGAATTTTCTGCTCGACCTCAATCTGACCGGCAAGATCGCGCGCGCCGCCGGCGACCTGACGGGCGCCACGGTGATCGAGGTCGGTCCGGGTCCCGGTGGCCTGACCCGGGCGCTGCTGTCCCACGGCGCGGCTCGGGTCATCGCCATCGAGCGCGACGAGCGTTGCCTGGCAGCGCTTGCGGAGGTGTCGGACCACTATCCGGGCCGGCTCGAGATCATTGCCGGCGATGCGCTGAAGACGGACTTTGCGGCGCTTGCCAAAGGCGCACATGGGGACAATGGATCTGTGAGGATCGTCGCCAACCTGCCCTACAATATCGGCACCGAACTTTTGATACGCTGGCTGACCGTCGCCGAGTGGCCACCCTTCTACGCATCGATGACGCTGATGTTCCAGCGCGAGGTGGCCGAGCGCATCGTCGCCCACCCCGGCAGCGATGCCTATGGCCGGCTGGGTGTGCTGGCAGGTTGGCGGACGGAGGCAAAAATCGCTTTCGACGTGCCGCCGCAAGCGTTCACGCCGCCGCCCAAGGTGGTGTCGTCGGTGGTGCATCTGGTGCCGCGGGCAAGTCCCCTGCCCACCGAGGTCAAGAGGCTCGGCCGCGTCACCGAAGCGGCCTTCGGCCAGCGCCGCAAAATGCTGCGGCAGAGCGTCAAGAGCCTCGGCGGCGAAGCCCTGCTCACTCGCGCCGGCATCGATCCGACCCGGCGCGCCGAAACGCTTGACGTCGAGGAGTTCGTGCGACTGGCCAACGCAGTGTAACTGCGCGGACGCGCCGCTAATCCGTCTTCTCGTCGAGCAGCCCCGAGACGAAATCGAATAGACCGGGCCGGCGGTCGCGTCTGAGCCGTTCGGCGATGACGATGCCACGAACTTCGGCGAAGGCGCGGTCGAGATCGTCGTTGATGATGACGAAATCATATTCCTTCCAGTGCTCGATCTCGTTGCGAGCGTTTTTCAGACGCGTCTCGATCACCGATTCCTGGTCCTCGGCGCGGCGCTTCAGCCGCGCCTTCAATTCTTTCATCGACGGCGGCAGGATGAAGATCGAGACGATGTCGGCGCGCATCTTCTCCTTGAGCTGCTGGGCGCCCTGCCAGTCGATGTCGAACAGCATGTCGCGGCCCTGTGCCAGCGCCAGTTCGGCCGGTTCACGCGGCGTCGCATAGCAATTGCCATGCACTTCGGCCCATTCGAGCAGTTCGTCTGAATCGCGCAGCCGCTCGAACTCGCGCATGGTGCGGAAATGATAGTGGACGCCTTCGATCTCGCTGCCGCGGCGCGGCCGCGTGGTGACGGAGACCGACAGTTCGAGACTGGAATCACTTTCCAGAAGATTGCGCGCGATCGTCGACTTGCCGGCCCCGGACGGCGACGACAGCACGAGCATCAGACCCCGGCGGCGAATGCGGGAACCCAAATCCCTGGCAACCATAGGCTCCTTGGCGACCATCAGGGTTACTCCAGATTCTGGACCTGTTCGCGAAACTGGTCGACGACCGCCTTCAGCTCCAGCCCTATGGCAGTGACCGCAGCGGCGTTCGACTTCGAACACAGCGTATTCGATTCGCGGTTGAATTCCTGCGCCAGAAAATCGAGCTTGCGGCCGATGGCGCCGCCGCCTGCCAGCAGCACCCGACCGGACGCCACATGCGTCTTCAGCCGGTCGATCTCCTCGCGGATGTCGGCCTTGGCGGCTAGGAACGCCGCCTCCATATGCAACCGGCTGGCGTCGAGATTGGCGGAGGCATCCATCAGCAGCCGAACCTGCTCGGCAATCCGTTCCCGAATCACCGTCGGCTCGCGCGACGGATCGGCCTCGGCGCGCACCGTCAGCGCCTCGATAGCGTCGATATGGCCGGACAGCAGCGAGAGTAGGGCGGCGCCCTCGCCCTGGCGTGCCTGCTCCAGGCCGCCCAGCGCCACTTCGAGCGCCGAGAGAATCGCGCTGTCGAGCGCCGCCCGCGCCTCTTCGGTTTCGGTGGTTTCGGGGATGTCGAGCACGCCGCGTAGCGAAAGCAGCCCGTCGGCTGTCGCAGGCGCTACGCCGAACTGCTCCTGCAGCCGCTTCGCCAGCCCCGCCAGATCCCTCAGGAAGGCCTCGTTGACCACGGGCTGCGCCTGCTGGCCGGCGGCACGGCTGATTGTCAGCGTTGCCTGGAAATTGCCGCGCGCAAAGCGCTTTTGCACCGTCTGCCTGACGGCCGGCTCGAGCCGCTCGAGGCCCTGCGGCAGCCGCAGCCTTACCTCGACGCTCTTGCCGTTGACCGACTTGACCTCCCAGGCGACCGACGTGCCGTCATGTTCGGCGACGGCCCGTGCAAAACCGGTCATGCTCTGCAAATTCATGATGCCCTTGCTTCCCCCTGGCGCATGATCCCGGAAGCGGTTCCGGCCAGACATGCGCGGCTTCAAAATGCCGGAGCGCCTTCGCGCCGAATCGGACGCAAGGCGCTCCTGATCACAAAATCAGCACGTCCCTGCCGTCAAACGAATCAGAGGGACCACCCCAGAACCGTCCGGCGCTACTGCGCCGCTCCCGCGTCGCCATCATCGCCGCCGTCCACCGGCGCATCGGTCTGACCTTCCACCTTGGCGGCGTCGGCCTTGGCAGGTCCGGCATTGGCAGCGTCATCGGCCAGCTTCTTCTGCAGCGCCCGGTAGCGGGCGACGTTCTCATTGTGCTCGGCGAGCGTCGCGGCAAAGACGTGACCGCCGGTGCCGTCGGCGACGAAATAGAGGTCGTCGGTCTTCGACGGGTTGGCTACCGCTTCCAGCGCCGCGCGGCCAGGATTGGCGATCGGCGTCGGCGGCAGGCCATTGATCAGATAAGTGTTGTAGGGCGTCGGCTTCTTGATGTCAGACTGGTAGATTGGGCGGTCCGCGGGTTTGCCCTTGCCGCCGAACAGGCCGTAGATAATGGTCGGATCGGACTGCAGCCGCATACCCTTGGCCAGCCGGTTGAGAAAGACGGCGGCGACCCGTGAGCGTTCGTCGCCCTTGCCCGTCTCCTTCTCGACGATCGAAGCCAGGATGACGAAGTCGTCGACATTGGCCAGAGGCAAATCGGGGGCGCGCCGCTGCCAGACGTCCTCAACCAGCTTCTTCTGATCCGCCAAAAGCTTGTCGACCATCTGCTGGCGTGTCGCGCCGCGGGTGAAACGCAGCGTGTCGGTAGCAAGGCTGCCCTCGGGTGGAATGGTCGCCGGCATATCGCCGTCGAGCGCTGCCTGCTCGGCGATGCGCTGCAGCGCCTGCTCGACCGTCAGTCCCTCGGGGACAGTCAGCGAATACATCACCGACTTGCCGCTCTTCAGCAACTCCATGATGTCGCGCATGGAGGCCTGCGGCTTGATCTCGTATTCGCCGGCCTTCAGGGCAGAATCATTGCCAAAGGCACGCACGCCAAGGCGGAAGATGCGCGCGTCGCTGATCAGTCCGCGCCGCTCGAGTTGCTCTGCAATTTCCTGGACGCCGGTGTTCGGCTTGACCAGAAAGGTGTCTGCATTGGCAGACGGGCCGGGCTCGTTGAATTCCTGCTTGCCGAAATACAATGCAAAACCGGCCGCCAGAATCAACAGCATCACCAAGGAGATGATGAAGTTCATGAACACAACGAACTGGCTGCGCGAGGCGCGCGAGCGCTTGGGCGGCGGCGTGCCGGCTTCGGGCCGCAATGCCTCGCTGGCCGTCTTCGGCACGATCGGACTCGACGGTGTGGACCGTTGCCCGAATTCCCCGTTGTCCGCCGCATTCGTGTTCATGGCGCCCTACCGTTTGGTCTTGCAACGAATCCCCTTGGGCAGAGTAGGGGCGAATATGGCAAAATTGACGGCACGCATACGCCGTGCCGGCCGGCTGACCGGTCAGCCATTGTAGCGCTGGAAGATCAGCGAGGCGTTGGTGCCGCCGAAGCCGAAGGAATTGGACAGCGCCACGTCGATCTGGCGGGAGCGCGGCTTGTGCGGCACCAGGTCGATCGCCGTCTCTCGCTCCGGGTTGTCGAGATTGATGGTGGCCGGCGCGATGTTGTCGCGAATGGCGAGGATCGAAAAGATCGCCTCGGCGGCGCCCGCCGCACCTAGAAGATGGCCAATCGACGACTTGGTCGACGACATCGATATTTTCGACGCGGCGTTGCCGACCAGCCGCTCGACGGCGCCGAGCTCGATCGTGTCGGCCATGGTGGAGGTGCCGTGCGCATTGATGTAGTCGACGTCTGCGGGCGTCAGCTTGGCCCGGTTCAGCGCCGCAACCATGCAGCGGAAGGCGCCGTCGCCATCTTCGGCCGGCGCGGTGATGTGATAGGCATCGCCGGTCAAGCCGTAACCGGTGACCTCGGCATAGATCTTGGCGCCGCGCGCCTTGGCGTGTTCCAGCTCCTCCAGAATGACGACGCCGGCACCCTCGCCCATGACGAAGCCGTCGCGGTCACGGTCATAGGGACGCGAGGCCGTTTCCGGAGCTTCGTTGCGGTCGGTCGACAGCGCCCGGCAAGCGGCGAAACCGGCGATCGACAGCCGGGTCACCGGCGCTTCCGCGCCGCCTGCGACCATCACGTCGGCATCGCCCCACATGATCAGCCGAGCTGCATCGCCGATAGCATGCGCGCCGGTGGAGCAAGCGGTGACGACGGCGTGGTTGGGGCCTTTCAGCCCATGCCTGATCGAAACCTGGCCGGAGACGAGATTGATGATCTGGCCGGGGATAAAGAACGGGCTGATGCGGCGCGGACCGCGCTCCTTCAGGATCATCGCGTTCTCGGCGATGCCTTCGATGCCGCCGATGCCGGAGCCGATCAGCACGCCGGTGGCGCACTGCTCCTCATGGGACTTCGGCGCCCACCCCGAATCCTTCAGCGCCTCGTCGGCGGCCGCGATCCCGTAGAGGATGAAGTCGCCGATCTTGCGCAGTTCCTTCGGCTCGAGAACGGCCTCGGGATTGAAGGTGGCGTTCTCACCATTGCCGCGGGGAACGACGTGGGCGACCTTGCAGGCAAGATCCTCCACCTCGAACTCGGTGATGCGCTTGGCTGCGCTGCGGCCGGTCAGAAGCTCCTTCCAGCCATGCTCGAAACCCACGCCGAACGGCGAAAGCAGCCCAAGGCCCGTGACGACGACACGCCTCATCGCAGGTCCTCCTCGATGGTGACTGCAAATAGCGTCAGGCCGAAGCCTTATCGATGTACTTCACCGCATCGCCAACAGTCAGGATGGTTTCGGCCGCATCGTCCGGGATCTCGACGCCGAATTCTTCTTCGAACGCCATGACGAGTTCGACCGTGTCGAGACTGTCCGCGCCCAGATCATCGATGAAGCTCGCCTGCTCCGTCACCTTGTCGGCATCGACGCCAAGGTGCTCGATAACGATCTTCTTGACGCGCTCTGCGGTGTCACTCATTTGGGCATCCTCGTCTTTTGTTTGTCTGTCTTCGTTAGCGGGCGGAATGCCGCTAATCAAGCTGAAAGATGGTCCTGTCGGAAACGCAACGGCACCGGACCGGTTTTTGCCCGAACCGCCGGGTTGCGGGCCGCATTACACGAAAATCGGGCTAGGTCCAAGGCGAAAAGGGGTGTTTTCCCGCAACTGTCAAATCATCGCCATGCCGCCATTCACGTGAATGGTCTGGCCGGTGACATAGGCAGCTTCGTTGGAAGCGAGATAGGCGACGGCCGAAGCGACTTCGGCGCTGGTGCCCATGCGCCGTGTCGGGATCGCCGCCATGATCGCCTCTTTCTGCTTGTCGTTGAGCTTGTCGGTCATCGCCGATTCGATGAAGCCGGGGGCGACGCAGTTGACCGTGATATTGCGGGTGGCAATCTCCTGCGCCAGCGACTTGGAAAAGCCGATCATGCCGGCCTTGGAGGCGCAGTAATTGGTCTGGCCGGGATTGCCGGTGACGCCAACCACGGAGGTGATGTTGATGATGCGGCCATGCCGGCGCCGCATCATCGGATGGGTGAGTTCGCGGGTCAGCCGGAACACGGCGGTCAGATTGACCTCGAGCACCGTATCCCAGTCGGCGTCCGCCATGCGTACGAACAGACCGTCCTTGGTGATGCCGGCATTGTTGACGAGAATGTCGACGCCTTCGAGATCGGCCTCGACCTTCTGGCCGAGCGCCTTGACCTCGTCGCGATTGGAAAGGTTCGCCGGGAACAGCTTGACCCGGTCGCCGAGTTCGGCCGCCAGCGTCTCCAGCTTTTCGACGCGGGTGCCGTGCAGGCCGACGACGGCGCCCTGCGCATGCAGCACCCTGGCGATCGCCTCGCCGATGCCTCCCGATGCGCCTGTGACGAGGGCCTTGCGGCCGGTCAATTCGAACATGTCTTGATCTCCTGATCGAAGAGAGAACACCCTACGGGCGGGGTCAAATCTCGGTTGGTTATGCGAGCGCCGCCAGCGCCGCGTCGACATCCGCCGGCGTGCCGACGGCGCCGGTGGCCATATCGCGGTTGATGCGCCGCACCAGTCCCGACAGCACCTTGCCGGCGCCCACCTCGTAAAGCGTCGCAATGCCATTCGCGTCGAACCATTCCACCGTTTCGCGCCAGCGCACGCGGCCGGTCACCTGTTCGACTAGGCGGCGGGCGATTGCGTCCGGATCGCTGGACGGAGTGACCGACACGTTGGAGACCACGGGCACGAACGGCGCGCTCTTCGTGACTTCGGCCAATGCCTCGCGCATGACCTCGGCCGCCGGTGCCATCAGCGCCGAATGGAAGGGCGCCGAGACCTGCAGCATCAGCGCCCGCTTGGCGCCCTTTTCCATGCACAGTCTCGCCGCCAGTTCGACCGCCGCGCCGGCGCCGGAGATCACCAGTTGGCCACCGCCATTGTCGTTGGCGATCTGGCAAACTGAATCTTTGGCCGCTTCAGCGCAGGCGTCTTCGACATCGGCCTGTTCCAGCCCGATGATCGCCGCCATGGCGCCTTCACCGGCCGGCACAGCCGCTTGCATGGCATTGCCGCGGATACGCAAGAGCCGGGCCGCATCGGCCACCGAAACGAAACCGGCGGCAGCAAGTGCCGAATATTCGCCGAGCGAGTGGCCGGCGACATAGGCGACCTTGTCCCTCAGCGAGAGGCCGCGCGATTCCAGCGCCCGGATCGCGGCGAGCGATACAGCCATCAGCGCCGGCTGGGCATTGGCGGTCAGCGTCAGCCTCTCTTCCGGCCCTTCCCAGATCAGCTTCGACAGGTTTTCGCCAAGCGCGTCATCGACCTCTTCGAAGATATGTCGCGATTCCGGAAAGGCGTCCGCGAGGTCCTTGCCCATGCCGACAGCCTGGCTGCCCTGTCCCGGAAAGGTGAATGCAACGGCCATGTGTGGCTCCCAAGCGGCTGATTTTTCCTGCCTGTGACGCAAGGCGGGCAGGCAAGTCAAGTCCGCTGGCAGCCCGACCCGGGTCGCTCCGGCTCGGTATCGCTGGCCGAGTACCTGTTCCAACAGGCTTTTTTTCGATCACTCATGATGAAAATCGCTCACGATTCGTTTGCTGGCTCTTCATATTTCAGCCACAGGCGCTAGCTTTTCGTGACATATCGATGACAGCTCAATGACACTTTTGTGTATGGTCGGGGGAACTAAGGTGGCAAGGACTAGGAAGGGCGTTGGCAAAGCCGCGCCACAGTTTCTGGAAGGCGATCCGGCCACTGGCTATCTGCCGGGCCGGAAATGGCCTGTTATTCGTTATGGCCTCGTCAGCCTGCTCGCCGCCACCATCCTGGTTTTTGCGATCGAACTGATCGTGCGCGGCGACTTTGCCGGTACCGTGGCTTTCTTCCTGCAGCCCTTCAAGCCGGGCTGGACCACCATCATCATCTTCGCGCTGATCCTGGTCGGCCTCGACGCCGTGCTCGGCCGCAGCCACCAGAGCCTGATGATCGTCGCGCCGCTGACGCTGGCGCTGGCCTTTGTCGGCCATCAGAAATCGCTCTATCTCGGCGATCCGCTCTATCCGACCGATTTCCTCTATTCACGCCAGATCGTGGCGCTGATGCCGCTGCTGGTGCGCGAACGTCCGGGAACCGCCATCGCTCTGGCGATCGGCATCGTTGGCAGCCTGTCGCTGCTCGTTTATGGCTGGCGGCTCTGGCGTCGCCGGGTACCGGTGCTCAGCCGCAAGGGGCGCCTGGCCCGGCTGACGCTGACCGTGCCGCTGCTCGCCTTCTTCGTCTCGATCATGGACTATGCAACCTTCTCGTGGACGCGTGACCGGCTGCAGATCATCCCGATCATGTGGGACCAGAAGGAAAACTACGCCTCCAACGGTTTCGCGCTCGCCTTCGCGCTCAATGTGCCGATGGCCCATGTCTCGGCGCCTGCCGGTTATTCCGGCAAGTCGATCGCAGCGATCGACAGGCCTGATGTGACGGCCTCGGTACCGGCCGAGAAGCCCGACATCATCATCGTCATGAGCGAATCCTTCTGGGATCCGACTGAGCTGCCCGGCGTCACCATCACGCCCGATCCGATTCCCAATGTGCGGGCGCTGCGCTCGGGCTACATGTTCTCACCCGAATTCGGCGGCATGACCGCCAATGTCGAATTCGAGGCGCTGACCGGCTTTTCCAACGCCTTCCTGCCGGCCGGCAGCATCCCCTACCAGCAATATGTCCGCGCGCCGGTGCCGTCGATGGCGACGTTCCTGAAGAGCCAGGGCTATGAGACGCGCGCAATCCATCCGGGGACGAGCTGGTTCTGGAACCGCACGCCGGTCTATGCGGATTTCGGCTTCGACGACTTCAAGTCGGAACAAAATATGCCATATCTCGAAAAGCGCGGTCCTCTGGCCTCGGACGCGGCGATGACCGACGAGATCATCCGCGAGGCCGATGCCACCGACGATCCGCTCTTCTTCTTCGCCGTCAGCCTGCAGAATCACGGACCCTACGAGCCGAATCGCTACTACAATCCGACCCACAAGGTGCAGGCGCCGACCAGCCAGTGGGCAAAGGATTCACTGCTGAGCTTCACCGAAGGTGCATCCGACGCCGATAAGGGCCTCGAGCGCCTTGTCGAATGGGCGAAGAACCGCCAACGGCCGACAGTCATCGCCTTCTTCGGCGACCATCTGCCGCCGCTCGGCCCGGTCTATGTCGAGACTGGCTTCCTCAAGGATAATGTCGCGCCGCGCAAAGAGCCGCCTGACCAGATGCTGCTGCATCACCAGACGCCGCTGGTCGTATGGTCGAACCGCACCGGGCCGGCCGCGGACATGGGCGCGGTAAGTCCGGCTTTCCTGCCCTACCATATCCTGACCACGGCCGGGATCAGCCATCCCTATTACACCGGCTTCCTCGGCCAGATGCGCGAGCGCTACAGCGTCGTCGATCGTAATTTGTTGATGACGCCGACGGGCGAGGACACGCCCGACTGGGCGCGACAGAAGAAGATCGATCCGGCCATTCGCGATTTCCGTCTGCTGCAATACGACATGATGTTCGGCAAGCGCCATGCGGCGCCCGATTTCTTCCCGGAAACGGTGAACAAGCGCGTCCCGCATACAAGCTGAAGATGCCGCGACGTATCGTCCTTGGAGCGGCGGGTTTTCTGCTCGCCCTTGCCTTGCGGTCAAATTCCTGTATAGACGCCCGCAATCTGCCGGTCCTTGCTGGGGGCTGAACGGAGGGCCGGAGGTTTTTCGAAACCTTCGTGTGGAGCCAGAAGCGCTTCCGCCTCCCGTGTCTCCGCTCTCGACCGTCTCGTCATGCTCCTTTCTTCCCCGCCCCCTTCTAGGGATCGGCGGGTCAGAGAAGTTGCAGAGGCTTTTGCCGCGGGAACCGGGAGAGAAACGAAGAAAGGCAAAGAACAATATGGCTCTTTACGAACATGTGTTTCTTGCCCGGCAGGACCTTTCGCAGCAGCAGGTCGATGCGCTTGTCGAACAGTACAAGGGCGTCATCTCCGCGAATGGCGGATCCGTCGGCCGGGTCGAGAACTGGGGACTGAAGTCCCTCACCTACCGGGTCAACAAGAACCGGAAGGCATACTATACGCTGATGGACATCACCTGCCCGCCGGCCGCGCTCAACGAGATGGAGCGCCAGATGGGCCTGTCCGAGGATGTGCTGCGTTTCCTCACCATCAAGGTCGATGCACATGAGGAAGGCCCGTCGGCGATGATGCAGAAGCGCGAAGAGCGCTCGGAACGCGGCGGCTTCGGCGACCGTGATCGCGGCGCACGCTCGTTCGGCGACCGCGATCGCGGCGACCGTGGCGATCGCCCGCCGCGCAGCTTCGGTGGCGATGCCGGTGCAGATCGTGGTCCGCGCCGTCCGCGCGAAGGTGTTGAAGGGGGTGCAGAATAATGGTCGACATCAACCAGATCCCGACCCGGCGCCCGTTCCATCGCCGCCGCAAGACCTGCCCGTTCTCCGGAGCCAACGCGCCTAAGATCGACTACAAGGACGTACGTCTTCTGCAGCGCTACATTTCTGAGCGCGGCAAGATCGTGCCGTCGCGCATCACCGCCGTCAGCCAGAAGAAGCAGCGCGAGCTCGCCAAGGCGATCAAGCGCGCCCGCTTCCTCGGACTGCTGCCCTACGTGGTTCGCTAACACTCTTTCAGCGGGCGGTTCGCCGCCCGCTCTACCAACGGCGACGGGCGCCGCAGGGTTGAACTTGATTGATGCATGTCGTTGTCCCAAAACCGGGACCACTTTTGGGCGACATGCATTGAAAATCCCGGGTTGAGGTGAAGACCTCTAACTGCCGCGACAGGCAGGACAGCGACATAGGCGGCAACGCCCTCAGCTTCCTGACCTGTTCCAGACAATTCGGCGTCGATGCCAGTGATTGGCGCCCAAACGAAGGAACAAAACTATGGACGTCATTCTTCTCGAGCGCGTTTCCCGCCTCGGTCAGATGGGCGATACCGTCAAGGTCAAGGATGGTTTCGCCCGCAACTTCCTGCTGCCGCAGGGCAAGGCGCTGCGCGCCAACGAAGCGAACAAGAAGAAATTCGAAGGCCAGCGCGCCCAGCTCGAAGCCCGCAACCTCGAGCGCAAGTCCGAGGCCATGCAGATTTCGGAAAAGCTCGACGGCAAGAGCTTCATCGCCGTGCGTTCGGCCGGCGAAACCGGCCAACTCTACGGCTCGGTGTCGACCCGCGACATCGCAGAGCTTTTGACGGCGGAAGGCTTTTCGGTCAACCGCAACCAGATCCTGCTCAACCAGCCGATCAAGACCATCGGCCTTACCAATGTGGCGATCGCGCTGCATCCGGAAGTCGAGGTCACCATTACGCTCAACATCGCCCGCACCGCCGACGAAGCCGAGCGCCAGGCTAAGGGCGAGACGCTGACCACAGCCGAAGCTATCTATGGAGACGATATCAACGACAATGCGCGCCCGGACAACTTCTTCGATCCCAATGCCGAGTTCGAAGGCGGCGAAGACAACGGCTGATTGCACGTCACAAGCCGTCAGAGCGGCGCTTTAAAACGTTTCGTCGGCTTCCAGTCACTTTTGGACCAATGCCCAGGCCCCTCGCCTGGGCATTTTTGTGCCAAAAGGAACTTTTCGAACCCCTATATGTTGAGGCAGACTACAGCGCCGCGCGTCCTTTTGACGCGCAAAGGAAGCTGTAGAACTTTGGTTTGGCGCATGATCCTTTCCGAAAATCGAATCCGATTTTCGGGGTCATGCGCCGAGCCAGCGTGTCTGGCCGAGAGGGGATATTGGTCATGAATATTCTGCTGAGACGCATTCTCGACCGCCTGGTGCGCACCGGCAACCTCAAAGTCACCGGACCGAAAGGCCGCTCGGTGATTTTCGGCGACGGCACTGGCGATCCGGTGCACATGCACATCAAGACCGCGCATGCTGAGCGCGCCATCGCCTTCGATCCGATGCTGGCGGTGCCGGAGGCCTACATGGACGGCGAACTCGACATACTCGAGGGCGGCGTGCTGGGGGTGATGCGTATCGCTTTCCAGAACATGGGTAGCGGCGGCATCGATGCCACCTGGTCGAAGGCAATCGAGGGCCTGCGCCACGCCTTCCGCCGCCTGCAGCAGATCAACACGGCGGCGCGCGCGCGCCGCAACGTGCAGCGCCACTACGATCTATCGGGCGAACTCTACCGGCTCTTCCTGGACGAGGACATGCAGTATTCCTGCGCCTATTTCGAGCGGCCGGACATGACGCTCGACGAAGCGCAGGCCGCCAAGAAGCGCCACATCGCCGCCAAGCTCAGGCTGAAGGCCGGTCAGACGGTGCTCGACATCGGCTCCGGCTGGGGCGGGCTCGGCCTCTATCTCGCCAAGTCCTTCGACGTAGACGTGCAAGGTGTGACGTTGTCGACCGAGCAGCATGGCGTCGCCACCGACCGCGCCCATGCGCAAGGCCTGGAAAACCGCGTGCATTTCGAATTGAGGGATTATCGCGAGCTCAACGAGCGCTTCGACCGCATCGTCTCGGTCGGCATGTTCGAGCATGTCGGCGTCAACCACTACCGCACCTTCTTCGACAAATCGGCGACGCTCTTGAAGCCGGACGGCGTCATGCTGCTGCACACGATCGGCCGCTCCGGCGTGCCGTGGGCAACCAGCGCCTTCGTCCGCAAATACATCTTCCCGGGCGGCTATATCCCCTCGCTCTCGGAAGTGATGCCGGCGATCGAAAAGTCGGGCCTCATCGTCACCGACATCGAAATCCTGCGGCTGCATTATGCCGACACGCTGAAGCACTGGGGCGAGCGCTTCGCCGCAAACCGCGACAAGGCCAAGGCGATTTACGACGAGCGTTTCTGCCGTATGTGGGAGTTCTACCTAGCAGCCTCGGAAGCCGCCTTCCGCTGGCAGGATCTGGTGATCTTCCAAATCCAGATCGCCAAGAAGAACGACACGCTGCCGATGTCTCGCGACTATATGGCCAAATGCGAGAAGGCGCTGGAGATGCGCGACATGGGACATCGCCCAAAAGCCCCTACCGCCAAGCCCGCGCGGCGGCGCAAGGTGGCGGATACGGAATAGACTGCCGGCGATCGCCCCATTGCGGCTTGCCTTTGCCGGCCCGCACGCTGAAAAAGGTCTCGTCGTCGCCGCGAGACCTTTTTCATGACCTATCTCATCTTCATCGTTGCTGCCCTCGCCGAGATCGCCGGCTGCTTTTCGATCTGGGCGTGGTGGCGGCTGGAAAAGTCGCTGCTGTGGCTGGCGCCAGGCCTGGCCTCGCTCGCATTGTTCGGCTTCCTGCTGGCGCTGGTAGACGTCAGCGCGGCGGGCCGTGCCTATGCAGCCTATGGCGGCATTTACATCGCCGCCTCGCTCGGATGGCTGTGGCTGGTGGAAGGCGTGCGTCCCGACCGTTGGGATCTTGCCGGGTCCGCGCTCTGCATCGTCGGCACCTCGGTCATCCTGCTCGCACCTCGGGGTGCCTGAGCTATGGAACTGCCTATCCCGCTTCGACAGGGCGTCGAGCGCCTCCTCGAAAAAGTGCCGCTGCCGACGCTGAAGCAAGCGGCAAAAACGCTGTCGGACCGTTACCGCGCCGAACTGCGCGACGGCCGCCTGCACATGGCCGAGGAGATGGCGGTCAAGGCCTATCTGGCGACGCGGCTGCCGGCGACCTATGCCGCCGTCCGTGCCAGCCTCGATGTGCTCAGCGAGGCAAGACCCGATTATGCTCCGAAAACCCTGCTCGATATAGGCGCCGGCCCTGGTACGGTGCTCTGGGCCGCGCTCGATGTCTGGCCCGACCTCGAGCAGGCGGTGCTCATCGAGGCGAGCGCCGCGGTGCGCCGGGTCGGCGAGGCGCTTGCCACTGAGGCGATGACGGCCATGGTCGCCTGGCAGGCCGGCGATGTCACCCTCGATCTCGCCGATCTCAAGCCGGCCGAGCTGGTCACCTGCGCCTATGTGCTGGACGAGATCGGACCAGCGTCGCTGCCAAAACTCATCGACCGGCTCTGGCACCTGACCGACAACACGCTGCTGGTCGTCGAGCCGGGCACGCCGGCCGGATGGCAGCGCATCCTTGCCGTGCGCCGGCAGCTGGTCGAGGCGGGCGCGCATGTGCTTGCGCCTTGCCCGCATGAGGCTCCCTGCCCGCTCGTGCCGCCCGACTGGTGCCATTTTTCGCGCCGTGTCGCGCGTTCGCGCCTGCACCGGCTGGCCAAAGACGCCGACGTGCCATGGGAGGACGAGAAATTCATCTACATCGCCGCCTCCCGCCAAGCTGTTGCCCCACCGCAGGCACGTGTGATCGCACCGCCGAAATCGGGCTCCGGCAAGGTCCTGCTGAAACTTTGCGAAAAGGACGGCAGTGCCGACGAGAAACTGTTCACCAAGCGCCACGGTGAACTGGTTCAAGGCGGCGCGGCGGCTGGACTGGGGTGATTCCGTCTAGCGGCTTCGGCCCGCGTCCACTACACACTTGATTTTGTTCTTCGTTTGTTCTAGCTATCGCGCAGAATCACGACCTTACCGAGTCAACCGGAATCGGAGCACGGGAATTCCGTGCTGTGGACGGTTTATCATTCCTGTGAACAGTGGGCATCAAAGCCGGTTGGACACGTACTGTTGCAGATAAGTCAGCACTGATTTTTCCCATTCTGATATCGAGGAGCCGGGATCGAAATCGGGGACATCATGGCAGAGGCAGCACGAAAATTCGGCGTGGCGGAAACACCGCTCTATCGCGAGGCACCGAACAACATTGAAGCTGAGCAGGCGCTGCTCGGCGCCATCCTCGTCAACAACGATGCTTTCTACCGCGTCTCGGATTTCCTGAAATCCGGCCATTTTTACGAGCCGCTGCATAGAAAAATCTTCGAAGTCGCCGCCGAACTCATCCGTATGGGCAAGATTGCGACACCGATCACGCTGAAGACCTTCCTGCCTGCCGACGAGAAGGTCGGCGACATGACGGTTGCTCAATATGTCGTACGGCTGGCCGTCGAAGCGGTGACCGTCGTCAACGCCGCCGACTACGGCCGTGCCATCTATGATCTCGCCACGCGACGCGCACTGATCACCGTCGGCGAAGACATGGTCAACATCGCCTACGACGCGCCAGTCGACATGTCGCCGTCCGAGCAGATCGAGGATGCCGAGCGGCGCCTATTCGAACTGGCCGAGACCGGCCGCTACGATGGCGGCTTCGAGAGCTTCACCGACGCGGTCAAAACCGCCGTCGACATGGCCAACGCCGCCTATATGCGCGACGGGCACCTGTCGGGCGTCGCCACGGGCCTGCGCGATCTCGACCGCCGCATGGGCGGCCTGCAGCCATCCGATCTGATCATCATCGCCGGCCGCCCCGGCATGGGCAAGACCTCGCTTGCCACCAACATGGCCTTCAACATCGCCGAAGCCTATGTGCCGGCACAACAGGCCGACGGCTCGTTCAAGGCGGCCAATGGCGGCGTCGTCGGCTTCTTCTCGCTCGAAATGTCGTCGGAACAGCTCGCTACCCGCATCATTTCCGAGCAGACCGAAATCCCGTCGTCGAAAATTCGCCGCGGCGAGATCAGCGAGATGGACTTCGAAAAGCTGGTCGCCTGTTCGCAGACCATGCAGAAGATCCCGCTGTTCATCGACCAGACCGGCGGCATCTCGATCGCCCAGCTATCAGCGCGCGCGCGGCGGCTGAAGCGCCAGCGCGGCCTCGACGTCATCGTCATCGACTATATCCAGTTGATGCAGGGGTCGAGCGCCAAATCCTCGCAGAACCGTGTGCAGGAGATCACCGAGATCACCACCGGCCTGAAGGCGCTGGCCAAGGAGCTTGCCGTGCCGATCATCGCGCTGTCGCAGTTGTCGCGTCAGGTCGAAAGCCGTGACGACAAGCGCCCGCAGCTCTCAGATCTGCGCGAATCCGGTTCGATCGAGCAGGACGCCGACGTGGTGATGTTCGTCTACCGCGAGGAATACTATCTGAAGAACCGCGAGCCGAAGCCCGGCACCGACGAATACATCAAATGGGAAAACGAGATGAACGAGATGCGCGGCAAGGCCGAGGTCATCGTCGCCAAGCAGCGCCACGGCCCGACCGGCTCCGTCAGCCTCGCCTTCCAGGGCGAATTCACCCGCTTCTCCGACCTCGCTGAGGAGCATCATATTGCGGAGAGGTTTGAGTAGCCCTTGATTTCGGAGCAGCCGGTTGGATTTTAGCGATATCTATCAGAAGATGAAATTTGAAGGGTACGAAATCTCTGCGGACGAACGCATCCAACTTACCGACTATTTGAAATCGAGGGGTTCAGTTTCTCTCCCGGAATCACACGCCGCGATACTAGTGTTTTGTTACTCTAGCGATTCGACGCCCGAGAACGTTAGATTGGTGAGGAAATTCCTTACCGAACATGCTGATGACTACGCCCGCAGTGCCGCAGTGAGCGGCCTCTATCGCATTTGGCGCTTGGGAACAGCTTCCGATATCAACGATCTGCTGAGTTTTTTGGCTCTCTGGTTGGTGGAATCTCGGCATGACACCTCCGTGGCTGCGATCGGGTGCGCTTTCCATTTGATGCATCAGCGCCACGATCGCCGCCTTTCGACAGGACTTATGAGCTTGCTAGAGACGCTGCACGAAGAAGTCAGGCGAGAGAATGAATTTGCGGTCAGTTTATTCATTTATGCGTGTTGGTCGGCACAGGACAGTTGGGCTCAGAGCAACGGACAACGTCGCGTCCATTTCGATGCGATCGAAGAGGCTTTGCCGGTTTATTGGGATCGCTCCAAATACCTCTTGGAATCAATAAACTGATGGCCAAATCGCGCATCCAGTTCATCTGCCAGAATTGCGGTTCGGTGCATCAGCGCTGGGCCGGCAAATGCGATGCCTGCGGCGAGTGGAACACGCTGGTCGAGGAAGGCACCGCCGGCGGCATCGGCTCGGGTCCGGCCAACTCTCGCAATGCCCGCAAGGGCCGCGCCGTGGTGCTGACGACTTTATCCGGCGATATCGAGGATACGCCGCGTATCGTCTCCGGCATCGGCGAACTCGACCGCGCCACCGGCGGCGGCTTCGTGCGCGGCTCGGCCTTACTGGTCGGCGGCGATCCCGGTATCGGCAAGTCGACGCTGCTCACTCAGGCTGCCGCAGCCCTGGCGTCCAGGGGCCACCGCATCGTCTATGTCTCGGGCGAAGAGGCGGTTGCCCAGATCAGGCTGCGTGCGCAGCGGCTCGGCGTCGCCTCGACCCCGGTGGAGCTTGCCGCCGAAACCAATGTCGAGGACATCCTCGCCACCATCGCCGACGGCAGGCGGCCGGACTTGGTGATCCTCGATTCGATCCAGACCTTGTGGACCGACCTGGCCGATTCGGCGCCCGGCACGGTCACCCAGGTGCGCGCCGCCGCCCAGGCGATGATCCGCTATGCGAAATCCACAGGAGCGGCGATCGTGCTGGTCGGCCACGTCACCAAGGAAGGCCAGATCGCCGGGCCGCGCGTTGTCGAGCACATGGTCGACGCGGTGCTTTATTTCGAGGGCGAAGGCGGCCACCACTACCGCATCCTGCGCACGGTCAAGAACCGCTTCGGACCGACTGACGAGATCGGCGTCTTCGAAATGTCTGATATGGGCCTGCGCGAGGTCGCCAATCCGTCCGAGCTTTTTCTCGGCGAACGCCACGCGAAAGCGCCGGGCGCCGCGGTTTTCGCCGGGATGGAAGGCACAAGGCCGGTGCTGGTCGAGATCCAGGCGCTGGTGGCGCCATCGTCGCTGGGCATGCCGCGCCGCGCCGTCGTCGGTTGGGACGGGGCCCGGCTGTCGATGATCCTCGCCGTTCTCGAAGCCCATTGCGGCGCCCGCTTTGGCACCCATGACGTCTATCTCAACGTCGCCGGCGGGTACCGTATCTCGGAGCCGGCTGCCGATCTGGCGGTAGCGGCCGCACTGGTTTCCTCGCTCACCGGCCTTGCCCTTCCCGCCGATTGCGTCTATTTCGGCGAAATCAGCCTTTCGGGCGCCGTGAGGCCGGTTGCGCATGCGCAGCAGCGCCTGAAGGAAGCCGAAAAGCTGGGTTTTGGAAGCGCGGTTCTGCCCTTGGGCAGCGAGGAACTTGCCGGCGGGATAGGGGCCGGCGCTTTCCAGCCCACCGAGCTTGCCGATCTCGTGGCGCGCATAGCCGGCTCACGGCGCAGCCGCGCCGACGAGCAAGACTAGAGCATCGGACCCAAAAGTGGGAACCGGTTTTGGGATAATCCGATGCTCCACGCTATAGTGCGGCTCATGGAGTGGGGCAAAAGACATGCCGATTACGCTGCTTGACGGAATTCTCGTCGGCTTCACCTTGGTCTCGGCGATGCTCGCCATGGTTCGCGGCTTTTCGCGCGAGATCCTCTCCGTCGTCTCCTGGATAGCGGCGGCGGCTGCGGCGTTCTTCTTCTACCAACCGGTCCTGCCTTACGTTCAGCCCTATGTCGACAATGAGAAGATTGCCATGGTGGTGGCCGCCGGCATCGTCTTCATCGTCGCGCTGATTGTCGTCTCCGTCATCACCATGAAACTCGCCGACTGGATCATCGATTCCAGGGTCGGCGCGCTCGACCGCACGCTCGGTTTCCTCTATGGCGCGGCGCGCGGCATACTGGTCGTCGCGGTGGCCCTGCTGTTCTTCAACTGGCTGGCCGGCCCCAAGGCTCCGGGCTGGGTCGCCAACGCCAAGTCGCGGCCGCTGCTCGAATCGATCGGCGCCAAGCTCGAAAGCCTTCTGCCCGAGGATCCGGAGAACGCGATCCTCAACAGGCTCAATCCGAATCAGCCGGCGCCCGAGACCGGAGCCGAGACGCCTCCGGCGGCCGACGCGCCGGCAGCCGGCGACGATGCTCCGGCGCTCGACGGGAGCGCGACCGACGCGCCACCGGCCGACAATACACCGGCCAATCCGGCGCCGGCAAACTGACGATCATGTGAAAGCCGCAAACTCTACGTTGCTCTCGGGCAGTCATCACACTATATAGCGACTTTAGCGGAGCTGAAGATGGCAGACGCAGACGACGTGCTTTCCGCCGAAGCTGACGATCATTTCCATGACGAATGCGGTGTGTTCGGTATTTTTGGCCGGCAGGACGCCGCGGCTATCGTCACGCTCGGCCTGCATGCGTTGCAGCATCGCGGCCAGGAAGCGGCCGGTATCGTTTCCTATGACGGCACCCAGTTCCATGTCGAACATCATGTCGGCCTGATCGGCGACACCTTCACCAAGCAGCGCGTCATCGACAGCTTGCAAGGCAACCGCGCGATCGGCCACACGCGCTACGCCACCACAGGCGGCGCCGGCCAGCGCAACATCCAGCCGTTTTTCGCCGAGCTCGCCGATGGCGGGTTCGCCGTCGCCCACAACGGCAACCTCACCAACGCCATGACTGTGCAGCGCGCGCTGCAGAAACAAGGCGCGATCTTCTCGTCGACCTCCGACACCGAGACGCTGCTGCATCTGGTCGCCACCAGCAGGGAACGCGATCTCAACTCGCGCTTCATCGATGCGGTGCGCCAGGTCGAAGGCGCCTTCTCGCTGGTGGCGATGACTTCCAAGAAGATGATCGGTTGCCGTGATCCGCTCGGCATTCGCCCGCTGGTGCTCGGCGATCTCGACGGCGCCTGGATCCTGGCTTCCGAAACCTGCGCGCTCGACATCACCGGCGCCCGTTTCGTGCGCGACCTGAAGCCCGGCGAGATGGTCGTCGTCACCACAAAGGGCATCGAGAGCCTGTTTCCGTTCGAGCCGCAGAAGACCCGCTTCTGCATCTTCGAATATGTTTATTTCGCACGCCCGGATTCATCGGTCGAAGGCCGCAATGTCTACGAGGTGCGCAAGCGCATCGGCGCGGAGCTGGCGCTGGAAAGCCCAGTCGATGCCGACATCGTCGTGCCGGTGCCGGACAGCGGCACCCCGGCCGCGATCGGCTTTTCGCAGGCCGCGGGCATCCCGTTCGAGCTCGGCATTATCCGCAATCACTACGTTGGCCGCACCTTCATCCAGCCTGGCGATTCGATCCGCCACATGGGTGTCAAGCTCAAGCACAACGCCAACCGCCGCATGATCGAAGGCAAGCGCGTGGTGCTGGTCGACGATTCGATCGTGCGCGGCACCACCAGCCAGAAGATCGTGCAGATGGTGCGCGATGCCGGCGCCAAGGAAGTGCACATGCGCATCGCCTCGCCGCCGACGCGCGCCTCCTGCTTCTACGGCGTCGACACGCCGGAAAAGTCGAAGCTGCTGGCGTCGCGCATGTCGGTGGAAGAGATGGCCGAGTTTATCCGCGTAGATTCGCTTGGATTCCTGTCGATCGACGGGCTTTACCGCGCCGTCGGCGAGGCCGGTCGCGACAATGAGCAGCCGCAATTCTGCGACGCCTGCTTCACCGGGCAATATCCGACCCGGCTCGCCGACTTCGAAGGTTCGGACAATGTGCGCACGCTGTCGCTGCTGGCGGCGGGCGGGGCGTAGGTCTTGCTGGAACCCGCGAATTTCGCCGGTTTGCAAATTTCGTCGCGATTGCTGTGTCGCGCCCCTCTGTCCTGCCGGACATCATAGAGCGCTAACCTTCGGAGCTGCCCGGTGACCCCTGCCCTCGACCTTTCCGGCCGCGTCGCGGTCGTCACCGGTGCCTCGCGCGGCATCGGCTACTTCATCGCCCTGGAACTTGCCGCCGCCGGAGCGCATGTCATCGCGGTTGCCCGCACCGTCGGCGGACTGGAGGAACTCGACGACCAGATCAAGGCAACGGGCGGACAAGCCACGCTTGTGCCGCTCGACCTCGCCGACATGGCCGGCATCGACCGGCTGGGCGGCGCCATCCACGAGCGCTGGGGCAAGCTCGACGTCCTGGTCGCCAATGCGGCAGTGCTCGGCGTCATCTCGCCGATCGGTCATGTCGAGGCCAAGACCTTCGAAAAGGTGATGACCATCAACGTCACCTCGACATGGCGACTGATCCGCTCGGTCGATCCGTTGCTCAGGCTCTCCGATGCCGGCCGCGCCATCGTGCTTTCCTCCAACGCCGCCCATTCGGCGCGAGCCTTCTGGGCGCCCTATGCGGCGTCGAAGGCGGCGGTCGAGACCATGATGCGTTCCTGGGCGCATGAGACGGAGAACTTGGCCCTCAGGGTCAACGCCGCCGATCCTGGCGCCACCCGCACCGCGATGCGGGCGCAGGCGGTGCCCGGCGAGGATCCGGAAACGCTGCCGCATCCCCAGGAGATCGCCAAACGCATCCTGCCGCTGGCCAGCCCTGCGCTTAGGGAAACCGGCCTGATCTTCCAGGCCAAGCACAACCGCTTTGTTGCCTACCGGCAGCCGGAGTAGACGCATCGCGCGATTTGGCGGAAGAATTGCACCGCCACCGACCTTGTTGGAATGCCTGATGTTCGCAAACGGAGGACCACCATGCGCAGACTGCTTCTCGTCACCGCCGCTGCATCGCTGGCAGCCATCGGCGTCGCATCCTCGCAGGATGCGACAATGAGCTTCTTCGTCACCAGCGTCGGCTCCGGCAAGGGCGCCGATCTCGGCGGCCTTGCGGGTGCCGATGCGCATTGCGGGTCGCTGGCTGAAGCCGCCGGCATCAGCGGCAAGACATGGCGCGCCTACCTCTCGACCAGCGACACCGATGCGCGCGACCGGATCGGCAAGGGACCGTGGTTCAACGCCAAGGGCGTCAAGATCGCCGACGATGTCGCTTCGCTGCATAGCGATGCCAACGCCATCACCAAGCAGACGGCGCTCGACGAAAAGGGCGAAATGGTCAACGGCCGCGGCGACAAGCCCAACCGGCACGACGTGCTGACCGGCTCCAAGCCCGACGGCACGAAAATCGCCGACCAAACCTGCGGCGACTGGACGCTCAGCGGAGCAGAAGGTGCGGCAATGACGGGCCATCACGACCGCACTGGCCTGGACGATTCGGCCGCCGCCAAATCGTGGAATTCCTCGCACGCTTCACGCGGCGGGTGCAGTCAGGACGCGCTGAGGAGCACCGGCGGCGACGGCCTGTTCTATTGCTTTGCCGTGAACTGAGCTGTTCCAACAAATACAGGATATCGCACGGCTGTGATGCCGTGGCGAACCACCGCGTCTGGCCGCGCTTTCGTCGATCGCCCGGAGTTGATAGGATCGCACGACTCCCACAACAAGCGAGGAAATCCCATGGCGGCTTCGAGCGTAGCGTTGGTCTGGTATCTGGTTATCGCGGGTCCGCAAGGCGGCATGGTGGTGCTGCCCAGCACGTTCGACACCCGCGAACAGTGCACCTCCGCCATCACCGAATATCAGAAGCAGCCGACGCCGGCCGGCTGGTCGGTGCAGTGTGTGCCGAGCGCCTCGCCGTTCGCCGACGAGGGCGAAAGTGAGTAGCCGGTGGCGCACGTTCAGCGCTGAGCGCTGACCGTCAGTTCCGGCCTCGTATTGATGGTCTGAAACACCACGCAGTACCGTTCGGTCAGCTTGAGCAACGCGTCGACGCGCTCTTGTGGCTCGTCGGTGTCGAGGCCGAAATTCAGCCGGATGGCGCGGAAGCCGACCGGCGCATCTCTTGCCACACCCAAGGTGCCGCGAAAATCGAGATCGCCTTCGGCCTCCACCGTGGCGGCGCCGAGCTTGAACTCCAGCGCCGTCGCCACTGCCTTCAGCGTCACGCCGGCGCAAGCGACCAGGGCCTCTAGCAGCATGTCGCCCGAGCACAATTCGAGCCCCGAACCGCCAGTAGCCGGATGGAGGCCGGCAACGGCGAGCGCCCTGCCCGTCTCGACCTTGCAGGCGATCGACTGGTCGTCGATCGAGCCCTTGGCCCGAAGCGTGATCAGCGCGCGCGATGCGTCGTCGCGATAGGCCTCCTTGAGCGGCGCCTGCATGGCTTTCAGTCCGGTGGCGTCCATCTCGAATCCTTTCGACCGTCATTTTCATCGCTCGTCCCGATACTCGAATGGAACCGGTACGGCCTAAACCTCGATTTCACGACATTTGGATCGGAGTGACAAGCTGTCCAGACATTGCTGCGTCGTCAGACCTGATGACTTTCATGCAACCTGGGGGCGCCACGCGATGACGCCAGGCACGTGGCGACGGCCTCGTAGCCGGGAGTGCCGGGGTCCAGGGCAACGTACGTTGGCGGGCTGTGATTGGCAGGCAGAGGATGACACGCGCCTGCGCGATAATGGCCGAAACACCGACCCGGCCGGCGGCTTCGGAAGCGTTCAGGAACTGGGTGGAAGAGCTCATGAATCACCTTGTTGCTGTTGGCCTACTTTCTATCGGGGCTGACCTAGGGGCCGGGTCAACAGGGATGTTCACGGCGTGCTCCGCAGGGAGCCGTGTGATGGTCACTTCGTATCGAACTGACGCATCGGGTTGATGAGATGAATCGAGTTGCGCAACTGAGTCCTGTTCGGCAGGACGGAATATCCCAGCCGCCAGGCCTGCCCTAACGCAAGCTCACCGCTGGCGTAGCGCCGCGCAGGGTTTCGCCCGTGTAGCGTACGCCGCCGCCCTGATTGTCGCAGCCGGCCTGCTGATCATCGGCAACGAACATTTCCGCAAGCGGCTGTAGGATCCGGCAACCCCTGCTGACGGTACAGTGTCAGGACAAGGCAGCATAGTCTGGCGATATGACGGGATCCCTAAGCATGCCAGGTACCACCGACACCGCCGAGCGCACCCTTGGCATCATCCTGGTTTCGGCGTCGGCGGCGGTGTTCGGCCTCACCGGCGTGTTGACCAAGTCGATCCATGCCGACCCGCTGACCATCACCTGCTGGCGCGGCTTCGTCGGCTCGATCCTGATCAGCCTCTATGTGCTTTGGCGGCGTCGCCGCTCCGGTGGGCGTGAAAGCCTGCGCCTCGGCTGGCGCGGCTGGCTGTTGGCGGTCGAGGGCGCGCTCGCCAGCATCGCCTTCATCTCGGCGTTTAAATTCACCTTCGTCGCCAATGTCGCGATCATCTACGCCACCGCACCCTTTGTCACCGCGCTGCTTGCCTTCGTGCTGGTTCGTGAGCGCTTCCGCCTGCAGACGCTTGCCGCCGCCGCCGTGTCGCTCAGCGGCGTGGCCATCATGGTCTGGTCCGGCTTCGGTACCGGCCATCTGTTCGGCGACGGGCTGGCGCTGCTGATGACAATCGGCAGCGCCCTCTACATGATCATGGTGCGCGCTTTCCGCGACACGCCTGTGGTGTGGGCCGGAGCGGTGTCGGCGTTTGTTTTGTTCGTGCTCGGCTGGTTCGTCACCGATCCATTGGCGGTCTCGGCCAGAGACGCAGCGCTGCTCGTCGCCTTCGGCATGTCGTTCGCGCTGGCCTCAATTCTGTGGACGGAGGGCGCGAGGCTCATCCCGGCCGCCGAATCCGGCCTGCTGGGCTCGGCTGAGGTACCGTTCGCGATCCTGTTCGCCTTCGTGTTCCTGGCCGAGGTCCCGCCTGCCGCCAGCATGATCGGCGGTGCAATCGTGCTCTGCGCGGTGTTCGCCCATGCCGGGCGCGACTGGCAAGCGGCGAGGCAACGCTCTACCTGTGAAAATCTGCCCCTGAAATAATTTATAAAGTCATGGAACCATCATCGGGTTCAGGCATTGTTGAGGCCGACGGGTCATCCCAAGTCCCCCAAACCCCTCGGCCCGTCTAACCTATAGCCGACCGCAAGGTCGGCTTTTTCTTTTCCGAAATCAGCCTGCGCCAAGGCAAGGTTGCCGCTGAACAGCGCAGCCAGCTCCTGTGCCGGCGGCTCGGCATCCTGGCGCAGCCGGATGGCGAACTCGGCGATGGGAACCTGCGGCAGCCCAAAGTCGCGCGGTGCCTCGACGATGCCGGAATGGGCAAAGCGCGCCGTCCGCAGCGTCAGAGCAATGCCGGCATTCACCGCCGTGCGCAGCCCGGCCAGGCTGGCACTGCCGGCGGCGACGCGGTAGCGGCGGCCGGCCGTGTCGAGTGCTGCGATCGCCGCGTCGCGAAAGCTGCAATGCGGATCGAGCAGTGCCAGCGGTACCTCGTCCTGGCGGGCGGCCAATCCCTTTTGGGAACAGAGCCAGAGCATCGGCTCCCTGAACAAGCCGACCTCGTCCGGCGCCGGTGCCTGTCGCATGGCGATCATCAGATCGAGGATGCCGGTTCGCAGTGCCTCGGCCAATTCGGCGGAGCGGGCCGACGCGCAGTTCGATCCTGACGCGCGGATAGCTCGCGGCAAAGGCCCTGAGCAGCTCCGGGAGGCCGCTGTCGGCGAAATCTTGTGTCGTGCCTATGGCCACGCGCCCATCGACTCGCACGCCCTTGAGGGGCCAGCCACGCTTCGCGATGCACAGCAAGGATGCGCCGGGCATGGCCGACCAGATCCTCCCCGGCCGGCGTCAGGCCGCGGCCCCGCCCCTGCGGCACCAGAAGCGGTTCGCCGACAATATCCTCAAGCCGCTGCATCTGCGTGGTCACCGCCGACGCTGAGCGGCCGACAATTGACGCCGCCTGCGCCAGCGAGCCGCCATCGACGAAGGCGAGAAAGGTTTTGAGGAGGTCAGGGTCGAGTATCGGCATAATTCGATATTATCAAAGTGTCCTATGTAAACAATTCGATTTTCATAATGGAAGAGCGAGGGCAAAGATTTCTCACGGCGAAGAGATGCCGCGTAACCCGAGGAAAGAAATTTATGCCGATCATCAATGTCAGCGTCACAGGCAAGCCCGATGCGGCTTTGTCCGCCGCTATCGCCAAGCAGGTGACCGAACTGACCGCTACGCATCTGCGCAAGGATGCGACCATCACCGCGGTCGCCATATCCTATCATGACGCCGAGCACTGGTTCGCCGGCGGCAAGTCGCTGGCCGAGCATGGCGCCAACAGTTTCTGGCTCGACATCAAGGTGGTCGACGGCACCAACACCAAGCTTGAGCTGGAAGCCTATCTCAAGGCGATCTTCGCCGCATTTGGCCGCTTGCTGGGTGAGATGCACGAAGAAAGCTACGCCTTCGTGCACGAAGTGCCGGCCGCCGCCTATGGCTACGGCGGCAAGACACAGGAATTCCGTTTCATCAGCGGGAGGTTGAAAGCGGCGTGAGCAGCGCCGTTCAGTTCCACGCTCATCCGCAAGTAATTTTGGCGACGGTGAAGCGTGACAGGCCGGCAGCTTGCAGCCGGCCTGTCCGAGCAGCATTGACGTTGACCCCACTTCGTCTAGGTTCTCATCGAAGCGGTCAGGAAGAGCCGCGACGTGAAAATCTGTTGGGAGAGACGCGGCATGATCCTGACACTGGCGCTGCTTGCGGGGCTCGTCGCGGCCTGGCTGCTGATCGGCGTGGTGGAAAAATTCCGCCTCGGCCTGCGCTTCACGCAGGCGCTGCTTTATGTACCGTTCAAGCTCGCCTATCGGATTGCCGACGGCCGCATCAACATCGCCCGCAACGCAGCCGCCCCGGTCATCTACGTCATTTCGCACCAGTCGCGCCTCGAACCGGCGCTGATGCTGTCACTGCTGCCGGAAGATACGCTGCACATTCTCGACCAGGCCTCCGCCAAGTCACCCTGGCTCGAACCATGGCGCGAGCTTGGCCGCACCATCGCCTTCAACGCCGAGCATATCTTCGTCAGCCGCCGGCTGGTGCGGGTGCTCAAGGGCAAGGGCCGCCTTGCCGTCTATTTGCCGGACGCGGTCGAGCCGGATATCAAGACATTTCGCCTGTTTCGCGCCGTTACCCGCATTGCCATGCAGGCCGATGCCCGCATCGTGCCGATCTTTGTCGCCGGCGCGCGCACTCTGCCGGTGTCGCTGACGCCGGCGGACAAGGCGCCGCGGCGCTGGTTTCCGCGCCTGTCGATCAGCGTGCTGGAGCCGATGACCATCGCCGAGCTGGTGGCGCGAAACCCTGATCAGTCCTCGAACACCAATGCGCTGTTCGACCGTTTCGCGGAAGCCCGGCTTTTCGGCAGCGATCTTAATCGCGGCCTGTTCCTCGCCATGCGCGACGCCGCCGACCGCGTCGGCGCCTCGCATTCTATCGTCGAAGACGTGGTCAGCGGCACGTTGAACTACAGAAAGCTGTTCATCGGCGCGCGGGTGCTGGGCCGCCGCTTCGAGGCGGTGACGGCGCCGGGCGAAGCGGTTGGAGTGCTGCTGCCCAACGCCAACGGTGTCGTGCTGTCGCTCATTGGCCTGTTGTCGGCGAGCCGGGTGGCGGCGATGATCAACTACACCGCAGGCCGGGCCAGCGTCACCGCCGCCGTGCGTACGGCGGAAGTCCGCACCGTGGTCTCGTCGCGAGCCTTTATCGACAAGGCCAACCTCGCTGACATCGTCGCGGCGGTGGAAGGAGGCGGCGCCAAACTGTTGTGGCTGGAGGACGTGCGGGCCAGCGTAACCGTGCTGGACAAGCTCGCTGCCGCCTTGCTGTGGCGATGGCCGCTGCAGCCGCAGAATGCGGCCAAGCCAGCAGTGATCCTATTCACCTCAGGCTCGGAAGGCACGCCGAAGGCGGTGGTGCTGTCGCACAGAAATCTTCTCGCCAACGCCATGCAGGCCGAGGCCCGCATCACCATTTCGCCGGCCGACATCCTGCTCAACGTGCTGCCGGTGTTCCACTCGTTCGGGCTCACCGGCGGCACCATCCTGCCGCTGGTCACCGGCGTAAAACTGTTCCTCTACCCCTCCCCGCTGCACTACAAGCTGATCCCCGAGGTCGCACGCAAAGCGAGGCCGACGGTCATGTTCGGAACTGACACGTTCCTCGCCAATTATGCGCGCACCGCCAAGGACGGCGATTTCTCCAGCCTGCGCTTCATCGTCGCCGGCGCCGAGGCGGTGAAACCGGAGACGCGCCGCATCTACCGGGAGCGCTTCCAGGCCGAGATCATCGAGGGTTTCGGGCTGACCGAAGCAGCGCCCGTCGTTGCCGTCAACACCGCCATCCACGGCCGCGACGGCACGGTCGGGCGGCTGTTGCCGGCCATGCGCATGAAGCTTGAGCCGGTCGAGGGCATTAGCGGCGCGGGACGGTTGTGGCTCGACGGGCCGAATTTGATGATGGGCTACATGACATCAGATCGGCCCGGCGAATTGCAACCGCTCGACGGCTGGCACGATACCGGCGACATCGTTTCGGTCGACCGCGAAGGCTTCATCACCATTCGCGGCCGGGCCAAGCGCTTCGCCAAGATCGCCGGCGAGATGGTGTCGCTGGGCGCAGTCGAGATGCTGGTACAGTCGCTATGGCCGGAAGAGCACCACGCCGTGGTGGCGGTGCCGGACAGACGCCGCGGCGAGCGCATCGTGCTGGTCACCACCGCTGATGAGGCCGACCCCGATGAATTGCGCAAATTCGGCAGACAAGCCGGTGCCGCCGATCTGATGGTGCCGAATGACATCGTCAAGGTCGAGGAAATCCCGGTTCTGGGTTCAGGCAAGACCGACTATGTCGCGACCCGTAAACTGGCGATTGACCGACTGGGGCTCAGCGCGGCAGCTTGACGCTTAGAGCGCTTTTTGGTGGAACCAAAACCGCGCTCTAACTCTTTGTTTTAACGCATTTTGCTGGACGCCAAGCGAAGACGTTTGGCTGCAAATGCTCTAGAGGACCACCACCGACAACAGCAGGATGAACCCGACCGCTATCATCAGCAGGCCCGGCCAGTTCTGCGACAGGCCGAGGAAACCAAGCCCGCGTCGTCGCGGCTCAAGTGTCGGGCCTGGCGTTGCGAGATTTGGCGTCGAGCGATCCGGCGCCGCGCGAACAGGCGCCGGATCGCTGAGCCGCCCGCGCCTTAGGGCTGCGCCAGCCATGTACACAACGCCAGCGACAATGAGCAACGCACCGATGAGGACAACAGCCATTTCTCCTCACTTCTTCTTAAGCTCCTGCGCCTGGCAGCAGCGTGAGAAACCGGTGGCGAGGCGTTTGCGAGGTCGCATGCCTCGCCCGCTGAGACAGAACGGTCAAGATGCCGGCAGGTTCCCGCGCCAGGTGATCGTCCGAGCGAGTTGGCGACAGGTCTGTCAGCCGATGTCTGAAGGTGGCACCTTCTCGCCTTCGCGCTTGGCGCGCCTGGAATAGGCGCGCACGCTGAACGGCAGGAAGAGGAGATAGCCGGCAACAGATGCCGTCAGCGTGTACCAGGGGTAGGTCATCAACAGCAGGATGTAGAGAACGACGCCGAGGATGATCAGCAGCACCTTGTCGCCCGGGACTTTCAGGCTCTTGCCGGAATAGACCGGCAGCCGGCTGACCAGCAGGAAGGCGACCAGAACGGTGAAACCGGCGGCGATGAAGGCGGCAGGGCGGGACGGCTCCACGCCAAGCCGCAGGAAGTACAGATAAAGCGGCAGCATCACCAGCACGGCACCCGCCGGCGCCGGCACGCCGACGAAATACTCGGTCTGCCACTGCGGGCGATCTGTTTCTTCGTCGAGCACGTTGAAGCGAGCGAGCCTCAGTCCGCAGGCGATGGTGAACAGGAGCGCGGCAATCCAGCCCGGCGATCCGGCCTGGTCGAGCAGGAAGGCATAGAGCACCAGCGCGGGTGCGACGCCGAAATTGACGATGTCGGCCAGCGAATCCATCTGCGCGCCGAATTTGGACGTCGCCTTCAGCATCCGCGCCAGGCGGCCATCAATGCCGTCGAGGAAGGCGGCGAGCAACACCATCACCACCGCCGGCTCGAAGCGGCCTTCGAAGCCGAAGCGGATGCCGGACAGGCCGGCGCAGATGGCGAGCACGGTGACAAGGTTGGGCAGCACCATTCGCATCGGGATTTCATGGATGCGCGGACCGCCGCCGCCATGCGCCTCGAATTTCTTGAACGGCGCGCCCACGGCTCAAGACACCCGCACGAGCGGCGTTGCGGCAATGCCGCCGAATTCGGCCAGTATGGTTTCACCGCCGACCGCGGTCTGACCAACGGCGACACGCGGCATCGCAGTCGAGGGCAGGAATACGTCGACGCGCGAGCCGAAGCGGATCAGCCCGAAGCGCTCGCCGATGCCGATCGTGCCGCCGGTCTCGGCCCAGCAGACGATGCGCCGCGCGACCAGGCCTGCGATCTGCACCGCGGCCACCGTGCCGTTGGGGCTTTCGATGACCAGTCCGTTGCGCTCGTTGTCGGCACTCGCCTTATCAAGTGCGGCGTTGAGGAATTCGCCCGGCCGATGCTCGATCCTTGTGATGCGGCCGCGCACCGGAGCCCGGTTCACGTGGCAGGAAAAGACGTCCATGAACACCGAGATGCGGGTCATCTCGCCGCCGCCGAGGCCAAGTTCGCGCGGCGGCACTGCCGGACCGACCGCCGTGATGATGCCGTCGGCCGGGCTCACCACCAGCCGGTCGTCGACGGGCGTGACGCGCTCCGGGTCGCGGAAGAAGTAGACGCACCAGGCCGTCAGGATGAGGCAGACCCAGAACAGGATCGAAGAGAAATAGCCGAGGAAAAGCGTCACCGCTGCGAAGGCGGCGATAAACGGATAGCCTTCGCGATGGATCGGAACGAACGTTTTCTTGATCGTGTCGACGAGGTCCATGGGATGGGAACAGCCCTAGTTTCAGGTCCGGCCTCAATAGCGGAAACACCCTGTGGCCGCAACGCAACAATGGGGAAAGGCCGGCTCGGCTCGTTCTCGTCAACATTAATCGGTTGCGGGCATTGGAGGGGCCCAATGAGCCTGTCCGAAATAAAAGTGACCGTTGTCGGGGCGACCCGTCCTGGCTCGTCCTTGGAGATACGATGCCTATCAAAGCGCTTGCCGAACGAAAGCTGGAGACAACAAATGCCGTCACTGAAATCAGCAGCCAAGGAAGCGCGAGTCGTGATGAACGGTCGGCGTTCGGCGAGTCGCCGCGCTGGCATGACGGCAGGCTGTGGTTCTGCAACTGGGGAACCGGCCAGATCATCGCCGTCGATGCCGACGGCAACAGTCAAGTCATGCTCACCGTGCCGGCCACCCTGCCCTATTCGATCGACTGGCTGCCGGACGGTCGCTTGCTTGTCGCCTGCGGGCGTGAAGGGCTGGTGCTGCGGCAAGAAGCAGACGGTACGCTGGTCACCCACGCCGATCTGCGACACCTCTCAGGGAACCCTTGGAATGAGATTGTTGTCGATGGGCGCGGCAACATCTACGTCAATGGCGGTGGGCCGGCCCCGGCTCCTGGCCAGCATTTCGGCCCCGGCGCCATCGTGCTGATTGCGCCGGACGGATCGGTGCGGCAGGTGGCGGACAAGATCGCCTTCGCCAATGGGATGGCGGTGACGCCTGACAACAAAACATTGATCGTCGCTGAATCGCACGCCAACAGGCTGACCGCGTTCGACCTCGCCGCGGATGGCAGCCTTGCCAACCGGCGGCGATGGGCCGACCTCGGCAACGGCTTTCCCGACGGCATCTGTCTCGATTCCGAGGGCGCCATCTGGTATGCCGACGTCCCCAACCGGCACTGCGTGCGGGTACGCGAAGGCGGCGTAATGCTCGAGAGCGTCGATGCGGATCGCGGCTGTTTTGCCTGCATGCTCGGCGGCGCCGACGGCAAGACGCTGTTCATCGTCGCCGCCGAATGGCGCGGCTTCGAACACATGATCAGCGATGTCCGCACCGGCCAGGTGCTCAGCATCGAGGTTTCCGCACCGGGCGCCGGCTGGCCGTAAGGCTACGACACCTCCGAGGGGCGGCGGCGGACAACGACGCCGAACTCGTCGCGCTCGCGAGCGATGCGCAGCCGCTCCTCGGCCTCGGTTGCCTCGCGCTGACGGTCCCACATCGACGCGTACAGACCAGCCTTGCGCATCAAGGCGGCATGCGTGCCGCGCTCGGCGATCTGGCCGTCCTGCAGCACGATGATCTCGTCGGCCGAAATCACCGTCGACAGCCGATGGGCGATGACGATGGTCGTGCGGCCCTTACTGACAAGGTCGAGCGCCGCCTGGATCTCCTGTTCGGTATGGCTGTCCAGCGCCGAGGTCGCCTCGTCGAGCATCAGGATCGGCGGCGCCTTCAAAATGGTGCGGGCGATCGCCACGCGCTGCTTCTCGCCGCCGGACAGTTTCAGCCCGCGCTCGCCGACCATCGAACCGTAGCCGTCGGGAAGCCGCTCGATGAACGGCCCGATCTGAGCGAGTTCGGCTGCCTTGCGGACGTCCTCCTCGCTGGCATCGACGCGGCCGTAGCGGATGTTGTAAGCGATGGTATCGTTGAACAGCACGGTGTCCTGCGGCACCATGCCGATCGCCGCGCGCAGGCTCTCCTGCGTCACGTCGCGAATCTCCTGGCCATCGATCAGGATCTTGCCACCCTGGATGTCATAAAAGCGGAACAGGAGCCGCGAAATGGTCGACTTGCCGGCGCCCGATGGCCCGACAATGGCAACCGTCTTGCCGGCCGGTACCTCGAAGCTGATGCCTTTCAGGATCTTGCGGTTGAGATCGTAGGAAAACTGCACGTCGCGGAACTCGACCTTACCGGCGCCGACTATCAGCGGCTTGGCACCCGGCTTGTCAACGATCTCCTGCGGCACATCGAGCAGATCGAACATCTGCTCGATGTCGGTCAGGCCTTGGCGGATTTCGCGATAGATGAAGCCGATGAAGTTGAGTGGCACCGAAAGCTGGATCAGCATGGCGTTGATGAAGACGAAGTCGCCAACCGTCTGCGTACCAGCCTGCACCTCCAGCGCCGAAAGGCACATGACGATAACCGTGCCGAGACCGAAGATGACGCCCTGGCCGAAGTTCAGCCAGCCGAGCGAGGTCCAGATCCTCGTGGCGGCGGTCTCGTAGCGCGCCATCGAACGGTCGAAGCGCTCGGCTTCCATGCTCTCGTTGTTGAAATATTTGACCGTTTCGAAATTGAGCAGCGAGTCGATCGCCTTGGTGCTGGCGTCGGTGTCGCTGTCGTTCATGTCGCGGCGAATGACGATGCGCCAGTCGCTCGCCCTGATGGTGAACCAGATGTAGAGCCAGACCGTCACCGCCACCACAGCCACGTATTTCCAGCCATAGGTGACGGCGAAGATGCCGGCGGTCAGCGCGAATTCGAGGATGGTCGGCAAGGTGTTGAGCACGGTGAAGCGGACGATCGTCTCGATGCCCTTGGTGCCGCGCTCGATGATGCGCGACAGGCCCCCGGTGCGGCGCTCGAGATGGAAGCGCAGAGACAGTTGATGCATATGGATGAAAGTGCGGTAGGCGAGCTGGCGCACCGCATATTGTCCGACGCGGGCAAACAGCGCGTCGCGCAGCTGGTTGAAACCGAGTTGCACCAGCCGCACGACATTGTAGGCGATGACCAGCATGACTGGCGCCAGCAGGAACACCGGCAACGGCGGCACCGACTTGGCATCCCCGGCCAGCGCATCGGTCGCCCATTTGAAGAAATAGGGGCCGGCAACCAGTGTCAGCTTGGCAACGACCAGAAGCACGGTCGCCCACACCACCCGCGCCCGGAGGTCGGCACGGTCGGCCGGCCACATATAGGGCCAAAGGTTGCGCAAAGTCTTGAAGGTCGAGCCAGAATCGGCGGAGACGGTTTTTTCGGCCATTTTTATCGCCTTTTCTTATATCTTACTGTTGACCGTCATCTTTTCCGAAAACCGGCTTTTCGCTGACGCGGTCCTTCGATTCGGGATCATGATCTAGCGGCCGGAGCAGCACGAATTGACGAGCGCGGTTAGCGATGCGGAAACATCGGCGAGCGCATCGCTGTCGACTTCATAGCGCGAGCGTTGCCGGTCCGGCTCGTAGCGGACGAGCCCGGCATCGACCAATATCCTCAGATGCTGCGAAACCGTGGACTGCGCCAGGTCGAGATGGGCGACAACCTCCCGGCAGCAGCAGGAGCGGCTGGCCGAAAGGTGCCTGAGGATCTCGATCCGGGCCGGATGCGAAAGCGCGGCGAGCTTCGCGGCGACGGATTGGCTGTCGGCGAAGCCGCAAGTCTTCTCGGTCAAGGGAGCATTCATCGTTTATCGGCGATAGACGATGAACGAACTTTCCGCAAGAGGGCGGAAAGAAGAAAAGGATTTCTAATCGGCCTTTGTCGGGGCCGTCGTCATCTGATCGCCCATCGCCTTGAGATTGGCGGCTTCGCCTTCCTGCGATTTTTCCGGGACCTTGAACACCTGCCCCGGCCAGATGCGGTCGGGATTCCTGATCTGATCCTGATTGGCGAGGTAGATCGTCGAATAGCGCATGCCTTGGCCATAGACGCGCCGCGAGATCTGCCACAGCGTATCGTGGCGGCGGATAATAACGGCGCTGTCGGCGTGTTCGAGCTTCGGCGCCGCGGTCTCGGGAATTTCAGCCGATGTGGCGGCAACTGCGGGCGCTTCGGCTACGGGTGCAGCAGGCGCGCCAGCGGCGGGGGATGGCGTGGTAGGCTTCTGCTCGGCGGGCGCCACGGCGGCGACCGACTCGCCCGGCTCGCGCTCGAACGGCACGGCGGCGCGGGCCACCACCTTGACCCCGTCGGCATCGAGCGCATCGACACGGATAGTGTAGGTGCCGACCGGAATGTTGCGCGTCGCCTCGACCAGGAAATGGCTGTCGGGTGAAGTCTTCGCGTCGCCGAGCAAGATATCGTTGGCATAGGCGCGCACCTTGCGGCCGGGATCGGCGAGCCCGGCGACGAAGATCTTGTTGCCGTCGATCTCGATGGCTTCGACGACGATCTTTGGCCCTGCAACTGGTGTCGCCGGTGCGACAGGCATGTCCGGAGTCGGCGCGGGGGCGACTTCGGCAGTGGCCGGCGCCGTGGCAGCCGGTGCGCCTGGGGCCGGTGCTGCGGCAGCGGGGTCCCCGGCAGCGGAGTCCTCGGCAGCCGGGGCGGCCGCCTTGTCGCCAACAGGCGCTTCAGGCTTCTTCTCGGGTGTAGGAACGGTGAGCAGTTCTGACGGCTTGCCCGGCTCCTCGATCATCGCCAGCACCTGGCCAGCAGGACTCTGGGGAATCGAGACGACGGCTGTCTGCGCCGAAGGGGTCACGACATTGCCGGTCATTGAGCGCAGCGCGATCGTGTAATCGCCGGGTTTCAGCGGATCGTCGAGAACGATGGCAAACGCACCATCGGCGCCGGCGACCGTCGAGCCGAGAACCGTCGAACCATTGAGAATATCGACCTTGGCGTTGGGTGCGGCATTGCCGGCGACGACGATAGAGCCCTTGATCTCGACCCGAACAATATCGAAGGTCGGCGCGATCGCATCGGCCGTGGCCGGCGCTGCCGGTGCCATCGCATCTGTGGCCGGCGCGGGCGAAACCGATCCATCGGTCCCCGGGTTGGCCGGCTTCTCCGCCGGCGGCGTCAGCGATGCCACTTCCGCCGGTGGCGCGCGATTGAGATACGGGTCGAGCGCGCCCGATACATAGGCGGTTCCCGCCGCGGCGACGGAGCCGCCGACGGCGAACAAAAGCGCCTTTACTGGATTAATTGTCATATTTCCCTGCCCTTAGCCACCTAATGCCGGTCTAGCCTGTTTTGCCCAAACCGACAAGAAAAAGGGGGCCGACAAGAAAAAGGAGGCCAGCAAGAAAAAGCCCGCCCGGGCTTGACCGCGAATAAAGACCCAATCACCAATCATCTCATGAACACGATTCGATCCATCTGCGTCTATTGCGGCTCGTCTCCAGGCCGCGATGAAACCTATGCCAAGGCCGGACACCTCCTTGGGCGTTCGATCGCCAAGTCCGGCCTGCGTCTGATCTATGGCGGCGGCACCAGGGGCATCATGGGAGCCGTTGCCGAAGGGGCGTTGCGGGCCGGCGGCAAGGTGACGGGCATCATTCCGCGCTTCCTGATCAACAGGGAGGCCACCGAAACCGCGCTTAACCGGCTCGACGAGCTCGTGATCACCGACAACATGCACGAGCGTAAGCATACGATGTTCGAGAAATCCGACGCGTTTGTGGCGCTGCCGGGCGGCATCGGCACGGTCGAGGAAATCATCGAGATCATGACCTGGGGCCAGCTCGGCCATCATCGCAAACCGATCGTCTTCGGCAACGTCGGGGGATTCTGGGATCCGATGCTGGCGCTGCTCGACCATATGATGGCCGAAGGCTTCATCCACACCGCGCAGCGGGTCAAGCCGCTGGTGGTCGACGATCCGGAAGCCATCGTCGCCGCCATCATAGTCGCCGGATCATCGGTCGACGCACCGACCGAAGGTGTGCAGTCGGTAATCGACAAGCTTTAGGGGAGTAAGGCAATAGGGCAGTAGGGCAGTAGGTAGTGAAAGCCGCGCTCATGAAGCGCGATCCTATTCCCCTACTCCCCCCGCAAGTCGGCGACTTGCCCGGCGGACCCGCCAGATGACATTGCCGACATCGTCGGCGACGAGCAGTGCGCCGGTCCGATCGATCACAACGCCGACCGGACGGCCCATCGCCTTGCTATCACGCCCGATGAAGCCAGCGAGCACATCTTTTGGGGGACCGCTCGGTTTACCATCGCGGAACGGCACGAAGATCACCTTGTAACCGCTGAACACGCTTCTGTTCCACGAGCCGTGCTGGCCGACGAAGGCGCCGTTGCCGTAGGCCGGGCCCAGCGACGTGCCTTTGGAGAAGGTCAGTCCCAGCGAGGCGGTATGGGAACCCAGCGCATAATCGGGCTTGACCGCCCTCGCCACGAGATCGGGGCGCTGCGGCTTGACGCGTTCGTCGATGTTCTGCCCGAAATAGCTGTAGGGCCAGCCGTAAAAAGCGCCGTCACGAACCGAGGTCATGTAATCCGGGACGAGATCGTCGCCGATCTCGTCCCGCTCGTTCACGGCGACCCAAAGCTCGCCAGTTTCAGGGTTCCACGACAGCCCGTTCGGGTTGCGCAGCCCTGACGCGAAGACCCGGGTGCGGCGGGTCGACCGGTCCACTTCAAGGACGGCGGCGCGGTTCCTCTCCGCGGCCATGCCGTTTTCTCCAACGTTGCTGTTGGAGCCGACAGTGACATAGAGCTTGCGTCCATCCGGACTTGCGATCACGTCCTTGGTCCAATGATGGTTGAGATCTCCGGCCGGCAAGTCAACGATCTTTTCCGGCGGCGTTGTGACTCGGGTCTGGCCATTGGAGTAGGGGAAAGCGACGAGCGCGTCGGTATTCGCGACATAGAGCTTGCCTTTGGACAGCGTCATACCGAAGGGTGAATTGAGGCCTTCCGCGAACGTCCTGCGCACATCCGCAATGCCGTCGCCATTGGTGTCGCGCAGGAGCGTGATGCGGTTGGCGCTTTTGGTCGCGGCGCCGGCGCGCTTCATAGCCAGGTCCATGAAGACCTTTCTAAGGCTGAAACCTTCGTCATGCTTGGCAGGGGCGTTGGTTTCGGCAACCAGCACGTCGCCGTTCGGAAGCACGTGCAGCCAGCGCGGATGGTCGAGGCCGGTGGCGAAGGCGTTCACCGTCAGCCCGGCCGCCGGGGTTGGCATGCCACCTTTCTGCCAGCCTTTCGCCTCGGCGATGTTGACGGTCGGGATCAGCGTCGGTCTTGGTTTCGGTAAAGTGGGGTTGGGGCCATAGCCGGTTATTGCCCCCGTTTTCTGCGCCGAAAGGCCAGCGCAGCTCGCCATGACGGCTCCCAATACCGCTATGACTACGCTTCGTGCGAAGCCGGCACGCATCGGACGTCCTCCACATGGATTTACGTGGTGCTCTTTGCGTAAACGCAAGTCAACGGCGTATTATTCCAGATTGCCTCCCAAACAGCGGCGTTGTAGGCGCGCCTCGGATAACAATCGAAACCGTCACGCGAAACCGGTTCGCCCGTGCTAGTGATCACAGTCTGGTCGCCGCCGCGCGGCGGCGTATTCGAGACACTGGCGACGCGACCATGAACATCACTCTCAACCCGGAAGGCACCGACCTATCGCCTTATCTGCCCGACGAGCACGGGCTGTTCTTCATCTATCACTTCACCGCCGAAGGTGCGCGAACCAAAGACCCGGGCGCAACACACTGGACCTGGCGCAGCTACCAGCTTTCCGACATGCGCGCCCGCCACGAGATCGCCACCGAGCCGGCTTTGCCGCCACCGGTGCGCGATGCCTTCCTGACGGCCGGCCATGGCTGCCACATCGACTTCGATGGCGACTGGCTCTACGGCGACCTGCCGGACCTGCGCCACGACTATTCGGCGGAGGCGCGCGGGCTCGGCCATTTCCGCTTCGCCCTTAACAACACGATGCTGATCGGCGGCCGCAAGCAACCGCTGCAATCTGTCGACAATATCCGCAAGGCGATCGACAACGGATCGCGCAAGTTCCGCTCTCCGGCCGAGCTGATCGAGGCTGTCATGGGCCAGTCGCTCGACGGCATGACGACGGAACTCGGTGGCCTTAGCGACACGCTCGACGGCATCGAGGACCGCATCGTCTGCGACGCATGGCACAATGAGCGGCAGGCGCTGGTCGATGCGCGCCGGCAACTGGTGGTGATCCACCGGCAGATGGCGACGCTAACCAGCCTGTTCCGCCATCTCGACCATTCGCACCGCGCCGATTTGCCTGATACAATCAACGACATGGCGGCACGGCTTTCGCACCGCGCCCATACATTGCATCATGACGGCGAGCAATTGCAGGCACGTGCCCGGCTCCTGCAGGACGAGCTGATGGCCAAGCTAACGACGCAGTCGAACCAGTTACTCTACATGCTGTCGGTGATGACCGCGGTGCTGTTGCCGATGACGATCATCTCCGGCCTGTTCGGCATGAATGTCGGGGGGCTGCCGCTGGTCGACACGCCGATGGGCTTTTGGGTGGCGTCGGCGATATCGCTGGTCGTCGCGGCGGTCGTCTATCTGTTCGTCAGGCGGCTGGGGCGCGGGGTGTAGGACCGGGCTTGCGCGCCGAAGAAAACATCGACCAGGAGTAGATCGCCAGCGCCGTCCAGATCAGGCCGAAGGCGATGGCCTGGGTGCTGCCGAAGGGTTCGCCGAAAATCAGCACGGCGATCAGGAACACAATGGTCGGCGCGATATACTGCATGATGCCGATGGTGGAGAGACGCAACAGCCTGGCGCCGAAGGCAAATAGCAGCAGCGGTATGGCGGTGACCGGGCCGCAGCCGATCAGCAATGCGGTATCGTTCAGGGAACTGGAGACGAAATGGTCCTGCCCGGTGACGATGAGGAAGATGATGTAGCCGAGCGCCGGCACCGACAGCAACAGCACCTCGAGCAAAAAGCCCTGGCTGGGACCGATTGGCAGCGTCTTGCGGAAAAAGGCATAGGCGGCAAAGGAAAACGCCAGCACCAGCGACACCCAGGGCAGCTTGCCGGCGTCGATCGTCAGCACCGCGACCGCGATGGCCGCCAGCACCACCGCCGCGATTTGCAGCCTGTCGAGCCGCTCGCCAAGCAGCAGCGCACCGACAACGACGCTGACAAGCGGGTTGATGTAATAACCAAGCGCGGTCTCGATGGTGCGGTCGACCGCGATCGCCCAGACATAGATGCCCCAGTTAACCGAAATCAGCGCCGCCGTCAGCGCCGCCATCGAAATGATGCGCGGCGAACGGATTGCGGCCTTGAAGTCCGCGGTGCGGCCGGCCCAGACCAAAACGGCGGCGGCAATCGGCACCGACCAGACGATGCGGTGCGCGATGACTTCGGCCAGCGGCAGATGCGCGACAGCCTTCATGTAAAAGGGCAGCAGCCCCCACAGGAGATAGGCGCCCAGGGCCAACAGAAAGCCACGCCGGGCATTTGAGTCTGCTTCGAGCTGGATTGCTTGCGTGGGCATGGCCCAACGCTATGCGCCAGCCGCCGGGCCAAGACCATCGCAAAGTTCTGATGGATCAATGGACTTTCGCTGATGGTTCAAGAGGCCAACCCGGCGTTTTCCACCATATTCGTTTGAAAGACGCGAAGCTCGCGTGTCACTTGGCTTCGGGTGCAGGCACCAGCTCCATGAATTCCGCTTCGGCGGTGTTGTGACGAAAGCCTGTCACGCATTCTGCCACCTGGAGCGGAATGTCTGCGATAAAGTCTATCGCGGCGGCACCTGCGTCCTCGCGATCCTGGTCGGCGAAGCGCGCGCGGCGGATCTCTTCGTAACAGGATGGAAGGTTTCCCGTCGCTTCAAGATTGCGTGCGCCGTCGGCGCTGGTATGTCGTATGCTCCAGACTTCGTGCCCATCGCGCCACTGCTCGGCCCATTGCAGCATGACCGTATCGATATTGTGAACGACGACCACATCCCTGCCAGTCGAAAGGCTAGCCATGCGCCTCTCGTCCACCAGGTCCATGTTCACGTCGTTAAAAATGACGACTGACCAATTTTGGCCGACCACGACACCACTACAGTCAAAATCAAAAACCTCGTCCGACTGTCCCGGTCTGGGCCAAGCCAAAAGCCAATGCCGCCTTTGCGAGCGGGAGACCGTGGAATGCAATCCAACTTATCGAGAAGCCCATTTCGTCACTCCGCCGCCGCCAGCCCGGCCATATCACGGTTCTTCATCAGCTTATAGACGATGGAATCCATCAGCGCCTGGAACGAGGCGTCGATGATGTTTTCGGAGACGCCGACCGTCCACCAGCGGGCGCCGGTTGCGTCATGCGATTCGATCAGCACGCGGGTGATCGCCTCGGTGCCGCCATTGAGGATGCGCACCTTGAAGTCGGCGAGTTCGAGATCGGCGATCTCGTTCTGGAATTTTCCGAGATCCTTGCGCAGCGCGATGTCAAGCGCATTGACCGGGCCGTGTCCTTCGGCCACCGACATCTTCTCCTCACCGTCGACCAGCACCTTGACGATCGCCTCCGAGACCGTCTTCAGCTGGCCGTTGGCGTCGAAGCGGCGCTCGACCATGCAGCGGAACGAGGTGACGCTGAAGAATTCCGGCAGGCCGTGCAGCATCTTGCGCGCCAGCAGCTCGAAGCTGGCATCGGCGCCTTCATAGGCATAGCCCTCGGCCTCGCGCTCCTTGACCACTGATATCAGCGCGTCGAGCCGGTGATCGTCCCGCGGCATGTCGATGCCGCGCCGTTTCAGCTCGGCGAGGAAATTTGCCTTGCCGCCCTGGTCCGAGACCATGACGCGGCGGCGGTTTCCAACCGCTTCCGGCGGCACATGCTCGTAGGTGGCCGGCTCCTTGGCCAGCGCCGAGGCATGGATGCCGGCCTTGGTGGCGAAGGCGGAAGCGCCGACATAGGGCGCCTGCGCTTCCGGCGCGCGGTTCAGCAATTCGTCAAAGGCCCGGGAAAGGCGCGATATTCCGGCCAACGCTTCGGCCGAAATGCCTGTCTCGAAGCGGTTGGAAAAGGCCGGCTTCAGCGCCAGCGTCGGCACGATCGAGATCAGATTGGCGTTGCCGCAGCGCTCGCCGATGCCGTTCAGCGTGCCCTGGATCTGGCGCACGCCGGCCTCGACGGCGGCCAGCGAATTCGCCACCGCCTGGCCGGTGTCGTCATGGGCATGGATGCCGAGATGGTCTCCGGGAATGCCTGAGGCGATGACCTTCTCGACGATGGCGCGCATTTCCGACGGCTGCGTGCCGCCATTGGTGTCGCACAGCACCACCCAGCGCGCGCCGGCCTCGTAAGCGGTCCTGGCGCAGGCCAGCGCATAATCGGGATTGGCCTTGAAACCGTCGAAGAAGTGTTCGCAGTCGACCATCGCCTCTTTGCCGGCAGTGACGGCCGCCTCGACCGAGGCCTTGATCGCTTCGAGGTTTTCCTCGTTCGTGCAGCCCAGCGCGATGCGGACATGGTAGTCCCAGCTCTTGGCGACAAAGCAAATGGCGTCCGACTTCGACTGGACCAATGCGGCAAGGCCTGGATCGTTCGAAGCCGACACCCCTGCCCGCTTGGTCATGCCGAAGGCGACGAATTTAGCGCTCGCCGTGCGGTGCTCGGCGAAGAAGGCGGTGTCGGTCGGGTTGGCGCCGGGATAGCCGCCCTCGACATAGTCCATGCCGAACTCGTCGAGCAGCCCGGCGATGGCGATCTTGTCCTCGACTGAAAAGTCGATACCCGGCGTCTGCTGGCCATCACGCAGTGTCGTGTCGAAGAGATAGAGGCGCTCGCGGCCCATGATCATTTCCCCGCAAACCGATCCGTCGCCCGGATCAGCCGGTCGAGGATGCCCGGCTCCGAATAGGCATGGCCGGCGCCCTCGATCAGGTGGAAATCCGCTTTCGGCCACGCCTTGTGCAGCGCCCAGGCATAGCGCGCCGGGCACGGCATGTCGTAGCGGCCATGAATGATGGTGCCGGGGATGTCCTTCAACTTGAAGGCATCACGCAGCAGCTGCCCTTCCTCCAGCCAGCCGGCATGGACGAAATAATGGTTCTCGATGCGGGCGAAGGCGACGGCGTAGTCGTCTTCCCCAAACGGGCTGCTGGTCTCCGGATCGGGCAACAGCGTGATCGTCTCGCCCTCCCACAGGCTCCAGGCGCGGGCGGCCTCGATCTGTGCCTTGCGGTCGCCGCCGACCAGCCGCTTGCGATAGGCGGCCATCATGTCGCCGCGCTCGGCCTCGGGGATCGGCGCCAGGAAGCGCTCCCATTTGTCGGGGAACATTTCCGAGACGCCGAACTGGTAATACCATTCGAGCTCCGCGCGCGTCAGCGTGTAAATGCCGCGCACGACCAGTTCGCTAACGCGTTCGGGGTGCGTCTCGGCGTAGGCCAACGCCAGTGTCGAGCCCCACGAGCCGCCGAACACCAGCCATTTGTCGAAGCCGCACATGTCGCGCAGGCGCTCGATGTCGGCGATCAGGTGCCAGGTGGTGTTGGCCTCGAGCGAGGCATTGGGCGTCGATTGTCCGCAGCCTCGCTGGTCGAACAGGATGACATCGTAGAGCTTCGGATCGAACAGCCGCCGGTGCTTCGGGGAAATGGTGCCGCCCGGTCCGCCATGCAGGAACACGGCCGGCTTGGCACCCTTGGTGCCGGAACGCTCCCAGTAGACCTGATGGCCATCGCCGACATCGAGCATGCCGGACTCGAAGGCTTCGATCTCCGGATAGAGGGTGCGCAGTTCACTGCTCATAATTTCAGGCCCTGCTGCGGCCAATTGGCCGTCTCGTGATCCGGATGCTGGAAGGAGATGATCGATTCCTGCCGGGTGTAGTAGTCGGGATCGTCATGGACCGGCGCGTCGAAGATCTTCTCCACCCAGGGCAGCCGGGCGGCGTAGTTGACCTGGATCTGCGGCGCGAGGTCGGAGCGGTCGTCAAAAGCGCCGATGGCGATCTCAAGTCCGCCGGGCTGCCTGTAGGTCAGCGGCGTGCCGCATCGGGCGCAGAACCCGCGATCGATATTGACCGATGACTGAAAGTAGCTCGGCTCCTCACGGACCCATTCGACGCCGTCCTTGGGCACCGTCACCAGCGCGCCGAAGAAGGAACCAAACTGCTTCTGGCACATACGGCAATGGCAGATGGACGGGCGCCCAAGCGCCCCACGGATGCGGAAACGCACGGCGCCGCACTGGCAGCCGCCGGTTCGAACGGTTTCGGTCATGATCTTTCCTCCGGCGGCCATTGTTCGGTGTCGTGGTCGGGATGCTGGTAGGAGACGAGATCGGCGAGATAGGAGGCTGACGAGATATCAGCCATCGTGTCCTCGCCGGGCAATTCGTGGATGCGGTCGACATAGGGGAGCTTTGCTTCGGTACCCCACTGGATGGTCGGCGCGATCTCCTGCGGAGCGTCGAAGGCGGCGATGGCGAGCGCGATACCGTCGGGCGCCTCGAAAGTCAGCGGCGTGCCGCAATCGGCGCAGAAACCGCGCAACGCGGCGTTGGACGAGCGGAAGCGTTTGGGCTCGCCGCGTGTCCAATCGAGTCTTGCGCCACGCACCGACACCAGCGGCAGGTAGAAATTGCCGCTTGCCTTCTGGCACATGCGGCAATGACAGACGGAGGCGTCACCCAGCGCGCCTTCGACACGGAAGCGCACGGCGCCGCACTGGCAACCGCCTGTGTAGACTGGTCTGTTGTCCAGGCTCATTGCTTCACTCCGCGGCATGGCAGACGGCTTCGATATTGTTGCCGTCGGGGTCGAAGACAAAGGCGCCATAGTAGTTCGCATGATAGTGCGGACGCAGGCCTGGGCCGCCATTGTCCTTACCGCCGGCGGCGATGGCGGCTGCGTAGAAGGCATCGACCTCGGCGCGGCTGCGCGCAGTGAAGGCGACGTGCTGACGGTCCTTCGGCTTGTCCTTGCCTTGATGCAACCAGAACACCGGCCGGTCCCGGCCATAGCCGCCGACCTTGGCGCCGCCGGTGTATTCCTGCGGCACCATGTAGAGGAGCGCGGCACCGAGGGGCGCCATCGCCTTGCCATAGAACGCCTTGGAAGCGTCGAAATCGGAAACGGTGATGCCAAGATGATCGATCATCTTTTTACCTCCCAGGTGGTGATGCGGGCGCTGGTGACGGGGTCCTTGCCGTCCTTCAACTGGATACCTTGCGCCAGCAATTCGGCACGGATGCGGTCGGCCTCGGCCCAATTTCCAGCAGCGATGAGGGTCAGGCGTTTGGCGATCGACTTGGCGATGGCGTCTTCCTCGACCTTGGCCGGCGCGACGTCAAAGCCGAGGAACAACAGTGCCGCCTTCAGCGAAGCGGCAGCATCGTTGCCCGCTGCGGCAGCGTTGCCGCCAGCAGCAGCACTGAAATCTACAGCCTCACCGGCCAACTGCGTCAGCACCTGGAACGCGGAATAGGTTGCGAGATCGTCCGACAGGGGTTCCACCACTTCCACCGGCAATTGCTTTGCCGCCGCCGGTGCCAGATCCGCCGCCCGCTTCCATTTGCGCAGCGTATTTTCCGCCTCTTCCAGCTTGCGCACGGAAAAGTCGATCGGCTCGCGATAATGCGTCATCAGCATCGCCAGCCTGAGCACCTCGCCCGGCCATTTGCGGCCGCCAAAGGTATCCGTCTCCAGCAACTCGTTGATCGAGTAGAAGTTGCCCAGGCTCTTGGACATCTTCTGCCCCTCGACCTGCAGGAAGCCGTTGTGCATCCACACTTTGGCCATCACATCGGTGCCGTGGGCGCAGCGCGACTGGGCGATCTCGTTCTCGTGGTGCGGGAAGATCAGGTCGAGCCCGCCGCCATGGATGTCGAAGACCTCGCCGAGATAGGCGGCCGACATCGCCGAGCACTCGATATGCCAGCCCGGCCGGCCCCTGCCCCACGGGCTGTCCCAGCCCGGCTCTTCCGGCGAGGACAGCTTCCACAGCACGAAATCGCCAGGGTTCTTCTTGTGGGGATCGACGGCGACGCGAGCGCCCGCCTGCTGTTCGTCGAGATTGCGCTTCGACAATTCGCCGTAGTCTGGCATCGAGGCCGTGTCGAACAGAACTTCGCCTGCCGCAACATAAGCATGGCGGCGGTCGATCAACCGTTGAATCAAGGAGATCATGTCGACTTTGCCATCGGCGCGCGGCTCGACGAATTCAGTGGCGCGCGGCTCGACCGTCGGCTCCAGGCAGCCGAGCGTCGCCACATCCTTGTGGAACTGGTCGGCGGTTTTTTCGGTGACCCGCCGGATCGCCTCGTTCAGCGACAGCTTTCCCGCGGCAATTTCGCCGCCGAAATCGCGCAGTGCGCGGTCATTGATCTTGTCGTCGACATCCGTGATGTTGCGCACATAGGTGACGTGCGCTTGCCCGTAGAGATGGCGCAGCAGACGGAACAGCACGTCGAAGACGATCACCGGCCGCGCGTTGCCGATATGGGCAAAGTCGTAGACCGTCGGGCCGCAGACATACATGCGCACATTGCGCGGATCGATCGGGAAGAAATCCTCCTTGGTCCGCGTCAGCGTGTTGTAGAGGCGCAGGCCCTTCGATGCGTCAGACATTCGTGCCTTCCCGGTGCGTTACCTTTTGGTTGGGGCCACTTGCGCTGAGACGCAAATCAGGCACCAGCCTGCTGGCCGGGGCGTTTGTCCACTCTAGAAGGAAGATAGGCGAAAACGTCCGGACCAGCGCGAAGCTAGCCAATAATGCAGATGCCACAAATGGCGAAAGACGTTCTCATGAGCGGCTTTATCGCCTCACCCAGTGTTGCCGTCAAGTCGCAACTTTCGGCAAAAGAGTCGCCGGATCACAGGTAATGACGCAGTGAAACATTTTATTAAACATCTCGGCACAGTCATGAAACATTCGCCGGCTAGATCACCAGTTGTCACGATTTGGTCGGATTCGACCAGCAAACGCGGACACGAAGACGTTACCAGGGAAGAGAAAAATGCTCCGAACCAAGCAGGACTCCAGCAGCGCGAAGCAACCGGCGCTCGCCAGCCAATACCGGGCGATCGGCCCGGCCGCGATCGTCGCCGCCCTTCTCCATACCGCGAAGAAGAAAAAGCCGGCGCAAAAGATCACATCGCCGCGCGCTGCCTGATGTGACGTCAGCCCGGCGAAGGCGACAAGCCCGCCATGCCTCGGCCGCACCCAATAGGGCTGCCCCCTCTTGCCGCCTGATTGACGCCATTCGTAGAAGCCGGAAGCCGGCACCAAAGCGCGGCGATGGCGCATGGCGGTGCGAAACGAGGCCTTTTCCGTTGCTCCCTCCGAGCGCGCATTGAACAGCAGCGGAAACTCACGCGTGTCCTTCACCCAGGCCGGGATCAGCCCCCAACGCACCAGCATCGACTGCCGGTCGGACAGATTTGAGCCCGGCGCCTGCGGCAAGCCTGCAATCGCCATCAGGACCGGCTGCGTCGGCGCGATGTTGTATCGGGCCGGAAAATCCTCCAGCTCCGCCAGACCGAGAAAAGCGGCAGTCTGGCCCGGCGTGGCGGTCAAGGCAAAGCGTCCGCACATAAGCTAAACTCGTTGAAACGGTCGGAGCGAAGGTGGCGATGGAACCGGCGTTGCGCAACCGATAATGCTTCTTCACGCCGACCGCTCCACAACCGGCTGCAGCGAATGACGATCGGAGATCCATGGACGAGATGCGCAAGATACTCCCGGCTGTCTCGGTCGCCATTGTCCGCGGCGACACGGTGCTGCTGGTCAAGCGGGCGCGGCAGCCTTCGCAAGGATTTTACGCGTTTCCAGGCGGCAAGGTCGAGGCCGGCGAAACGCTGGAACAAGCCGCGCAACGCGAATTGCTGGAGGAAACCGGGTTGCATGCGCACAACTACCGCGCACTTCGGGAAATCCACATCGACGGCCACAGCGACGGGCACCCGGTCGACTATCTGCTGACGGTGTTCGGCGCCACCTATGCCGGCGGCGAGCCCGTGGCCAGCGACGACGCCGAGAACGCCGCCTTCTATACGCTCAGCGAAATGACGGCTCTGCCGCTTGCCGCTTCGGTGTTTGCCGTTGCCGAAGAATTGCTCAGAAATGCAGGGGCGTAACCTCCAAAATCGCCTTGCAGGCGACAGATTGTTTGGCCACATAGACTTATGATCCGCGCATCGCTTTTCCTTGCAGCTTGCCTCGCCGCCAGTACGGCAATCGGGGCGCGGCCGGCTCTGGCCGCCGAGTCGCCGTTCGAGCCGGGGCTGATGCGGCTGGCGGAGGTGCTTGGATCGCTGCATTTCCTGCGTAATCTGTGCGGCGAGAAGGGCGACCAGTGGCGGGTCGAGATGGAGAAGCTGATTGCTTCGGAAAATCCGGACCCGGAGCGGCGCGCCCGCTTCATCGCCAGCTTCAACCGCGGCTACCGCTCCTTCGGCGGCACCTACACGCAGTGTACCGCCTCGGCGACCGAAGCCATCAGCCGCTATATGAAGGAAGGCGAAACGCTCTCGCGCGACATCGCCTCGCGCTACGGCAACTGACCTGACACCTCGCCGCTTGTATCCGGGGGCGTCTTAGTGCAATCCTTGTGTTGCACTTTTGCAACGGTATTAACGAAACGTTACGGCGCGGATGCGGAATTAACTCAAACTGAAGGTTTTCATCCCGCTCGCCGGCCTAATCGGCTAAGTTTGAATCGGATCGAACGCAGGTTTGCAAAACGTGACGAGCCCTTGTCGAAACGACCCTAGAAATGTCGTATTTACAAGTACTTACTTAACCTGCGTGTAAAAAGGGACAGCCCAAGCCTGATCCGTATCTGCCGGATCGCCGCTTGAAAAGGGTGGACATCGCAATGGAACATGGCGTCAACGACATCGACGCGCTGGTCAGGGAAGAAAAGCGCCTGACCGCCGTGGAAAGCCACAGCGAGGCCTGGGCGGAAGGGCTTTCGGCTGGAATCGAGCCGGAAATCATCGCCGAGGCGGCCCTTGAAACGGCGTTCGGTGAAATGCTGCGCGCCAATGGCGAGACCTCGGCCCTTGCCCTGCTCGACCGCATGCGTGAAAAGGTGATAGCCGGGGCCTTCGAACCAGGACGGCTGCGGCACTGAACCGGCATCAGGCTCTTTGACGACGGCGTGCCGCTAGGGCGGTCATGCCCCGGGCACCTGGGCGGGCCTAGGCATCTGGACGGAATCATGGAGAGGCAGGCGGTGAATTTTTCGACGTCAGGCCAGCCGCTTGGCTTGGCCCTCAGCATCCGGCTCGTCGCTTTTTGCGCCGCGGTCCCTCTGGCTTTTTGCCTCGCAAACAGCCCTGCCTATGCGCTGAGTGAAATCAAGCGCGAGGACCTGCCCTCGCCAGTCACGCCGCCCGCCGATGACGACATGTCGCCGCCCGGAACCGCGGTGCCGATGCCCGATCCGCTCGGCACGACACCGCCTGCGACCGACCAGCCGAGGCCCCCCGACGAGCGGGAACAGGTCGAACCGGAGGGGCCAAAAGACGATGGTGGCATGGCCAATCCGCAAGCCGATCCGGATGAACCCTTGCCCGAGGTTGTCTACGATCTCGGCAAGCTGCCGGAGCCGGTCAGGCGCATGCACGATTTGATCCTCGAGGCCTGCAAGAGCGGCGACATCGAAAAGCTCCGGCCGTTGATCGGCCAGGGCGATACGATGACCCAATTGTCGCTGAGCGAGATCGAAGGCGACCCGATCACCTTCCTGAAAGGTCTTTCGGGCGACACGGAAGGCCAGGAGATCCTCGCCATCCTGGAAGAGGTGCTCAGTGCCGGCTATGTCCATGTCGATGCCGGCACGCCGCAGGAGCTCTATGTCTGGCCATATTTCTTCGCGCTGCCGCTGGACAAACTCGACGCCAGGCAGCGGGTCGAGCTGTTCAAGATCGTCACCGCCGGCGACTATGACAGCATGAAGCAGTTCGGCGCCTACATCTTCTACCGCGTCGGCATCACGCCGGACGGACAGTGGACGTTCTTCGTCGCCGGGGATTGAGCGGCATTGCCCTTTCCTACCCTCAAGCCCGCTTAGAGCATCGGAGTGGGTCCCCGCTTTGGGAAAGCCGATGCTCAAAGAAATAGATAGACCGGCGGTCCAATCGATTTGAAGGTCCGCCGCTCTAGACCGGCAGCGCCTCGGAAAACTCCACAGCCTTGCCCTGCCCTGGCGTGACGATCTCGCCCTCCCACATCACGCGGCGGCCGCGCACGACTGTTCCGACCGGCCACCCGGTTACTTCTCTGCCGTCATAGGGCGTCCAGCCGGCCTTGGAGCCGGCCTGCGCATTGGTGATGGTTTCGCGGCGCTTCAGATCGACGATGGTGAAATCGGCGTCGTAGCCGGCGGCGATGCGGCCTTTCCTGGCCATGCCGAAGATACGCTGCGGGCCGTGGCTGGACAGGTCGACGAAACGTTGCAACGTCAGCCGGCCGGCATTGACGTGATCCAGCATGATCGGCACCAGTGTCTGCACGCCGGTCATGCCGGACGGCGAGGCCGGATAGAGTTTTGCCTTCTCCGCCAGCGTGTGCGGGGCGTGGTCGGAACCCAGCACATCGACAATGCCTTGTGCAATGCCGTGCCAGATGCCGTCGTGGTGGCGCGATGCGCGCACCGGCGGGTTCATCTGGATCAGCGTGCCAAGCCGCGCATAATCATCCGCGCTCAGCGTCAGATGATGCGGCGTCACCTCACAGGTCGCGACATCCTTATGCTGTTCGAGGAAGGCAATTTCCTCGGCAGTCGAGATGTGCAGCACGTGGATGCGGGCGCGAACCTGGCGCGCTATCCGCACCAGGCGCTCGGTGCAGCGCAGTGCCGCGATCTCGTCGCGCCAAACCGGATGCGAGGACGGGTCGCCCTCGATGCGTTCCCCGAGCCGCTCGCGCAGCCGGAATTCGTCCTCGGAATGGAAGGCGGCACGGCGGCGCGTATTCCTCAGAATTGAGGCGACGCCCTCATCGTCCTCGACCAAAAGGTGGCCGGTGGACGAGCCCATGAAAACTTTTATGCCGGCAGCACCGGGTAGCCGCTCCAGTTCGCCGGCATCCCCGGCATTGTCGCGGGTGCCGCCGACCCAGAAAGCAAAGTCGCAATGCATGCGGCCGGTGGCGCGCCGAACCTTGTCGGCAAGGGCTGCTTCGCTGGTGGTCAGCGGGTTGGTATTGGGCATCTCGAAGACAGCGGTGACGCCGCCCAGCACAGCTGCCCGCGAGCCCGTCTGCAGATCTTCCTTGTGCTCCAGCCCTGGCTCGCGGAAATGCACCTGGCTGTCGACGACGCCCGGCAGGATGTGCAGGCCGCGACAGTCGACCGTCTCGCCGGCTGATGCCTGGCCGAGATCACCGATAGCGGCGATGCGCCCGCCATTGATGCCGATGTCGCGTCGGCCCTCGCCATCGTGGTTGACCACCGTGCCGCCTGTCAGGATGAGGTCGTAGGTCGTGGCCATGCTAATCCGGTCTCTTGCGGGGGGAGTGTCAGCGGCTTACGTAATGGCCGACTGTTTTGCAAGATCAGGTTCTTTTTTCGCCCATGCCCTTTGCCCAGTTGAAAGACCGCGCCCTCATTTCCGTGTCAGGCCCGGATGCCGAGATTTTTTTGCAGAACATTCTGACCACCGACCTCGACGCACTGGCTGCGGGCGAAGCAAAACCGGGCGCCTTGCTGACGCCGCAAGGCAAGATCCTGTTCGACTTCCTGATCTCCCGCGCTGGCGAGAATTCCTTCCGCCTCGAATGCCGAGCCGATATATCAGACGATTTCATGCGCCGGCTGATGCTCTACAAATTGCGCGCCAAGGTCGAGATCGCCAAGGTAGATCAGGGGCTTGTCACCGTCGCGTGGGGAAGTGATTCAACCACTTCGCAATCCGGCTCAACGCCGGTTGCCGATGCACGGTTCCGAGACGCGTCCGTGACGCGCTGTTATGGCGGCACGGCGCAGGGCGGCGACCCGGCCGCATGGCAGGCTCTGCGCATCGCCCACGGCATTGCCGAAAGCGGCAGCGACTATCAGCTTGGTGAGGCCTTCCCCCATGATGTGCTGCTCGACGAGACCGGCGGCGTCGGCTTCAGGAAGGGCTGCTATGTCGGCCAGGAGGTGGTCTCGCGCATGCAGCATCGTGGCACCGCCAGACGGCGGGTGCTGATCGTTTCGGCCGAACGGCCCCTGCCCGCTCCTGGCGCCGAACTGACAGTGGCCGGGCGACCGGTCGGCACGCTTGGCGCTGTCGCCGGCATGGCAGGCCTCGCCATAGCCCGTATCGACCGCGTCAAGGCAGCGCTCGACGCCGGCCAGCCGATCATGGCGGATGACGTCACTGTGTCGCTCACCATCCCTGCCTGGGCGAAGTTCACTTTTCCGCTGGAGACCGTTGGCCCGCAGGAATCCGTCGGCGCGGAGGAGGCCTGATGGCGGCCGACCGTGCCGGCGCGCCGCCGCGCGCCTGGCAGCGCATGCTGTCGGGCCGGCGGCTCGATCTCCTTGACCCTTCGCCGCTCGATATCGAGATTTCGGACATCGCCCATGGTCTTGCCCGCGTCGCCCGCTGGAACGGCCAGACCAGCGGCGATCACGCCTTTTCCGTCGCCCAGCATTCGCTGCTGGTCGAGGCGCTTTTCGGCGAGCTGGTGCCGGACGCCCCGGCCGACGCGCGGCTGGCGGCTTTGTTGCACGACGCGCCGGAATATGTCATCGGCGACATGATCTCACCGTTCAAATCGGTGATGGGCGGCAGCTACAAGGAGTGCGAGCTGAGGCTGCAGCGCGCCATCCATCTGCGCTTTTCGCTGCCGGTCGAACCTAGTGCGGGCCTGCGCAAGGAGATCAAGCGCGCCGACCAGATCGCCGCCTATTTCGAGGCAACGCTGCTTGCCGGCTTTTCGACCGCCGAGGCGACCGAATTCTTCGGCCGGCCGCGCGGCTTCAATGCCGACCGCTTCGATTTCACCCCGCGTTCGGTGACCTGGGCGCAAAACGCGTTCCTCGAACGGTATGCGGCAATCGAAACAAAACGTCAGTCAACGGTTACGGAACACTTGGCGACGTAAAAGGAACACCACCGCCGCTCTGACACGGCGAAGGCGGATATCGCTCGCCTGCTGAAATCGTTTGCGGCGATCGGGCAATCAGGCCGAGCGCGACAGGGCCGAGCCAGTCACCGGCTCGGCCTGTCGTCATCAGCGCAATGTATCGACATATTTCTCGTGGAAGCGCACGTAACCGGCTTCGATCTCCTTGAGGTGACGCTCTATCAACGCGTGAAACGCCGGCAGTTGATGGAACGGCACACCCGGATAGGCATGATGCTCGGCGTGAAAGGGCATGTTCCAGGCGAGGTTGCGGACAAACCAGTTGGTCAGCGTGGTCCGGGTGTTTTCCAGCATGTTGGCAACAAGCGGACAACGGCCATGTTCGGCCAGGAGATAGAGGCGCAGGAACGGCTGTCCCAAAAGCGCCGGCACGATCCAGACATAGAGCAGCGTCGTTGCCCGGAACCAGACGGCCAGCACCAGCACGACGGCATAGAAGGCAATCATGGCGCGGGCCTCGGCGCGCACCTTGGGCCGGCCTTTCGGCGGCACGTAGCTGTCTCGGCAGCCACCGATCGCGTTGGCGTAGAGCGTCCTGAAGTGGCCCCACCACGTCGGAATGCCGGAGACGTGAACGATATACTGCCGCCAGGTTTCGGGTTTCGGGAAGGCGAGTTCCGGGTCGTTGTCCGGATCCTGGGTGAAGCGGTGATGGGCGAAGTGGAAATAGCGGAACCAGTCAGCCGGCAACGCGATCGCCAGACTGCAGACGCGCGCCACGAAATCGTTCAGCCGCTGTGTTTCGAAAGCCGTGCGATGGACCGTCTCGTGAAGAAGCGTGAACAGGAAAACGATCAGGATACCTTGCGGCAGCATGAGCAGTTGCCAGAACGGCACCTTGGCGATGATCAGCGCACCGATGACCACGATCGCGCCCCAATGGACGGCGAGTTGAAGCAGTCCGAGGCGATCCGACTTGGCGGTCAGCCGATCGCGCTGCTGCTGCGTCAGCGATGCGATCACGTCGCGATGGTTCATGGTGTTCCGTCTCTCATGCTTGCCAATCGAAAGTACCCTAATCGAGGAAATAACTTTCGCAAAACGAGGATTCTTGCCAGATAGATAAGTTTAACTTACCTATTGGTGGATATGGTTGCACTCCCATCCTTGCGCGGACTGCAGGCTTTCGAGGCGGCGGCGCGGCTTGGCAGCTTTGCCGGCGCGGCCGAGGAGCTTTCGGTTTCCGCGGCTGCGGTCAGTCAGCTTATCCGCGCCATCGAGGACCAGGTAGGCCGTAAGCTATTCCATCGGGTCAACCGTCGCATAGTGCTGACTGAGGCCGGCGTCGAGATGCTGCCCCGACTGACCATGGCCTTCCAGGAGATCGGCAACGTGTCGCGTGAGCTTGCTGGCGATTCGTTCCGCCCCCGGTTGGTGGTATCTGTGCCGCCATCGATGGCAATGGGCTGGCTTTCACAACGCCTGGCCGGCTTCGTCGCAAGTAGTGGTGCGGTCGACATATCGCTCAGGGGTGACGACGACCCGGTGCCGTTCGACCGCGAGCTGATCGATCTCAGGCTCTCCTACGGTCCGCACTATCGCGATCACCCCACGCAAGACATCGTCAGGGACGCCGTCTATCCCGTTTGCGCGCCCGGGCTTGCCGGTGCGGTCAAGTCAGACGCCCTCAGCGGCCTGCCGCTGATACACACGGACTGGGGCCCGACGGGGGCGTCCTTTCCGTCCTGGCGAAACTGGTTCGAGGCGGCTGGTATCGAACTCGGCCTCGCTACCCAGCGCGGCCTGTCGGCGAACTCGTCGCGGGCAGCGCTCGACCTTGCCATTTCCGGTCTCGGCGTCGCGCTGGCGCAAGGGATCTATTGCGCCGAGGCGCTGGAAGACGGCAGGCTGATCAGGCCGGTCGCGAGGGTGATCACACTGCGCCAGCCCTATTGCCTGACGATCCCGGAGCGCCGTGCAAGGCGCGACGTGGTGGCATCGTTTCGTGACTGGCTGATCGAGGAATGCCGGCGCGCGGTGGCATCGCCGACGCTCGGGACCGGATCACATCCCGATTGAATGGCCCCGGCCTATATCATCGCCACGAGAGTGGCAAAGCCCATCGCAACAAGTATGGAGATGTAGATCGTGCCGATGGCGGAGCTTTTTGCCTCCATGGCGAGCGCCTGGGTCACCATGCCCGAAGCATGCTCCTGCACGGGATCCGGCTGCGATGCGCCGCCTTGTATGCCTTGAGTTCTCAACCCTTCGACAAAGGATCTCTGGCTCTCGGCAATCCTTGTGCCGTCGGCCGAATAGATTTGTTTCTGTATGCCTTCTTTTGCTCCGACCAGAAAATGCTCTATGGGGCCTTTGGCAAAATCGAAGCCGAAAAGAAAAATTAACAGGCAGAAATAGAGTATTTGACCGCAACTTCCCGACTGAAACAGCTTTATCATCTTGTCAAAATACCGCGAGCAACCCGCAATATAGTCCGGGTTAACATGAAGTGGCTTAACGACGGTTAGGCAGTTCGCTGCAAATTGATCAAACGGCAAGCCGAGACGAGGCTTAGAGGTGTCCGCTCAATTCCTCCACCATGTCCTTGTTCGTCGCCATGGGAACGATCTCGAATTCGACCAGATCCGCCCATTCGACGACCCACCGCTGCAGGAGCGTGACGTCATCGGCCTCCACCAGCAGGAAGCAGCGGCTCCTATCCGCCGCGATCCGGCTGTGGTGCACGAGAAGCGCGTCCGGCTTCAGGCGGCCCTGGTCGCGGAAGCGCCTCTAGATTTCCTTGCGGTCACAGCCGAGAAAATCCTCGGTCACAAAAAACAGCATCTCTGTCCCCCACTCGGATGATTATCGCCCCGGCCGATCGAGCCGCTCCAGGAACCACTGCGTCAGCCGCACCCAGACCTCATCTTTTTCGCCGGAATCCTCCCAGCCATGGTCGAGGTTGGGATTGTCGTTGACCTCGATGACGAAGACGCCGTCCTTGGTTTCCTTTAGGTCCACCCCGTAGAGGCCATCGCCGATACAGCACGCGGCTCTCACCGCCGTCTCGACGACATGGGCCGGCGCCTCTTTCAAGGTAAAGGTCTTGATACCGCCCTGGTCGGGCTTGCCGTTGGCCTTGTGGTTGACGATCTGCCAGTGCTTTTTGGCCATCAGATAGTGCACGGCAAACAAAGGCTGGCCGCCGAGCACGCCGACGCGCCAGTCATATTCGGTCGGAATGAATTTCTGCGCGATCAAGAGATCGGAATCCTCCAGCCATTCGGTGGCTAGCGTCTTCAGCTCCTCGAAGGTGGCGCATTTCTTGACGCCGCGTGAAAACGACGAGTCCGGGATCTTCAGCACCAGCGGAAAGCCCAGCGTCTGCGCCGCGACTTCGAGATCCGAGGTGCCGGCGATCATCACCGTCGGTGGCACCGGAACCTTGTTGTAGGTCATCAGCTCGTTTAGATAGACCTTGTTGGTACAGCGGATCATCGACAGCGGATCATCGATGACAGGCATGCCTTCCTGCTGGGCGCGGCGCGCGAAGCGGTAAGTGTGGTTGGAGATCGAAGTGGTCTCGCGGATGAACAGCGCGTCGTAGTTGGCGAGTTTGGCCAAATCCTTTTTGGTGATCGGCTCGATTTCGACGCCCATCTTTTCGGCGATCTTGGCCCAGTAGCGCAGCGACGAGATCTCCGATGGCGGCAACTCCTCGTGCGGATCGACCAGCGTGGCGAAGGTGTAGCGCGCCGGCGTGCGGCCTTTGGTGTCACGCCACTCGCGGTTGGTGTAGGTCTCGAGGCACTGAAGGAAGCGCTTTTCTTCCTCCTCGGTCATCCTGGCCAGCGGATGGAAGCCGATCTTGCGGATCGACGCCCATTCGGAGCTGTCCGTGATGTGGACTTCCAGTGCCGGCGCGCGAAACCAATCGAACAAAAGCTTGGCAAAGCGATCCCATATCCTCGACGGGCCGATGCCGAAGAAGATGCAGACTTTTTGCGGAAAGGCGCCGCCCAGATCCTTGCGGCACTTGTTGAGCGCGAGTTCCAGCTCCGGCAGCGCGTGATCGTAGAGCTTGCGCTCGGACAGGTCGATCATCGTCTCGACCGTCGGGATGACCTTGTGGCCGCGCGAACCGGCGAGCAGTGAGGCATAGTAGCCGCGGCTTTGGTAGCCGTAATTGTTCGACAGGTTGATGACCTTCGGCCGTTGGCCGCGAAACAGCGCCGGATGGGCAAGATAGTCGCGATTGGTGATGATCTTGTGCGGTGTCGCCACCTGATCTAGATCGTTCTGCCGGCCGGTAAGGATGACCCAGGTCATTGTCTGTCGCGCTTTCCGAGGGTAATGGCGGCACGCAATCCGTCGCGGCCGAACTGCGCCATGTTCATAAAGATGCCGTAAGGCACGGGAATATTGGCGGCATCAAGAATGGTCTCCTGTCTCTCGTCTTCGACCCAGGGATCGTGGATCAGGATATGGTCGCCGTCGTCGCCGATGGCCAGCACCCAGTGCGGAACCTTCTTGCCGAACATCAGGAAGCCGCTGATCAGGACCAACACCAGTTTCCCCTCGGCGATCGCGGTGCGGATATCGTCGATGGCGAATGGACGGTAATTCACCGGGATGCCGTAAAGTTCCGCGCGCCGGCGAAAGTCGACCTGCGCCAGTTCCATCACCCGGCGCTTGTCCTGGCTGCGCACCGACTGCAGGAACAGCGCGCCGTGGAAGGAGACATATATCTCGGCAGAGAGCCCGCTTTCGTGGCCGGCAACGGCGAGGCCGAACGGCTCACAGCCGCCAGGCCCCGACATCATGAAAACGGTGGTCGCCTCGCGCCACAAACGGATTTCCATGACCGGGTCGGGCACGAAGCCGGGCTCGAAATTGGCCATCGCCATCATCAGGCAGCACGGGCCGCAGGTGAATTCGCAGGTCTGCTGGTAGAACGGCACCTTGGTGGCGACCGGAATGTCGCCGCGCAAAGTCTTTTCGTAGCGCAGCGCCGTGGCGCCGTCCTCGTAATAACCCGGTTCGCGGCCGATCTTGCGGTAGCCGTTCTGCTCGTAGATGCGAATGGCTCGGCTGTTGTCCTCGCGCACTTCGAGGCGCAGCATCATGCGGTTGTGTTCGAATGCGGTCTCCTCCGCCGATGCCAGCAGCATGCGGCCAATACCGAGCCCGCCGAAAAAGGGACCGATGGCGATGGAATAGAGCCGCGCGACGCCGCTGCCTTTGCGAAACAGCACGACCGCATAGCCGGCGACGCGGCCGTCGCTTTCGGCAACCAGCAGCTCGGCACTTTCGCGTTCGATCAGCTGGCGAAAGGAGCGGCGGGAAATGCGGTCGCTCGAGAAAACAGCCTTCTCGATGACGGCGAGGTCATCGACGTCGGACGCGCGGGCCTTGCGAATCTCGGCAGGCATGCGGGCTCGGAAAACCTCGATTGGGTTGTGGAAAAGACCCTGGTCAGAAGTGTCGACAACACAGCCGAAGCGCCAGCATCCGTCAAGCGCTATCGCACCTCGATTCGGGCGCAATTGTGACAGTTTCGGCTGGTGCATGACCCCGGAAATCGAAATCGATTTTCGGAAAGGATCATCCACAAAAAAACAGGCGCAGCTCAGCTGGCCAGCCCGGCCAGAAGCTGGCTGTAGGCACTTTTGGCGACCGCAGTCAGCTGCGCGCGCGGCAGCGAGCCGACGACGGCGCAGCCATAGCCCTTGTCCAGCCAGTAGACGGCCTCGGGGCCGTTCTCTTCCGACCCATAGGTGCCCTTGGCCTTCTCGGCCGATTCAGCCGTGACGAACAGCGAGATGCGCTCGCCTTTGTCGTTCTCATAAAGCAGCATCGCGGCCTTGTTCTCGCCAGCGGGCAGCAGCCGGCCGCCGACGAGCTGGAATCCTTGCGCCGCCAGATCCGGTGCGACCAGCTTCAGGCCGATCCGATTGGACAGCCAGGTCTGCAGATGATCCTTGTCGCTGGCGGGCACTTCCACCGCATGCCGCTGCTCGGCGGCATAGATGACATGGGCTGCAATCGCCTGCTCGGCGAGCTGGTCCTCGGCGGGGTCTTCCAGACCGAGATGGTCGATGCCGGCGACATAACCGCCAACACCGCCAATGGCCAGTATCGCCGCTGCGGCAGCCGCCAGCCACCAGCGCGAGCTCAATGGCGCCGTCTTGACCGGCGCCTCGCCGAACACGATCTTCTGCAACCGCGCCGGCACCGGCTCGTCAAGCACGCCGGCGAAGGCGGCACGAAGTGCTGCGCGGTCGGCGACATAGCGGGCGCTCCTCGCCTTCATTTCAGGATTGACGTCGAGCCAGACGTCGTACGCCACGCGCTCGTCAACCGGCAACTCGCCATCGAGGGCCATATGGATGTCGCGTTCGGAAAAATCGCGCTGCCGGGTCATTTCTCGACGATCCTTATCGCCCGGCGACGCGCGGCGTCATCCAGCAGCCCGCGCAACTCATCACGCCCGCGCGCGATGCGCGACATCAGCGTGCCGGCCGGCACGCCGAGGATGGTGGCGGCCTCGGCATAGGAAAAGCCTTCGATGGCGACCATGACCAGTGCTGCGCGCCGATCGGGGCTGATCGCCTGCAACGCGTCGATAATCTCGCGCGAGGCGATGCTCTCCACCTGCTCGGCTGGCGCTGCCTGCGCCTCGCTCGCCTCCAGCGGCAGCATCGCGGCTTCGCCGCGCCGGTTCACCTTGCGCATCTGATCGATGAACAAATGATGCATGATCGTAAACAGCCACCTCCTGGGGCTTTCTCCAGTCTGCCAATTGTCGAGCCGCACAAGCGCCCGTTCGAGACAGTCCTGAACGAGATCGTCGGCGGAATCGCGGTCGCGCAGCAACGAGCGCGCATAACGGCGCAGGCGTGGTATTTCGCCAAGGATTGCTGCCTTCTTTTCGTCCATGACCGCTGGTTTTCGAGGTCGCCTTGTTCATTTCGATTGAACGCGCCTTCAAGGCGCGGCGCAAGCGGCCAGCGCGAAGCGGTCCGCCGCCCCGGTCACCCAAGCAATGCAATAACGCTAGCGGGGGCCGGTTTATTCCCGGCAGGAACCCATGTGCTCGGCAGACCAGGCCCCAAGTTGAAAACATGGCGGGTAGCGTGTATATGCGATGCTGTATGTCCTGAATATTCAAATCAGAATATACGCCTCACAAGGACATCGAACATGTCTCTCTACATCCGTGATGACGAGGTTGACGCGCTGGCTCGTCAGTTGCAGTCCGCCATCAAGGCCCGGACGAAGACGGAAGCCGTGCGGATCGCGCTCAAGCGCGAGCTTGAACGAGCGAACTCTGTGCTTCCGCTGAGCGAGCGTATCAAGAAATATCAGGATGCCGCGAGCGCACTTGGTCCCGATGACCCCACCTTCGACATGAAAAAATTCATGGACGAGGCCTGGGGGGAACCCGATGTTTCTTGATGCTTCCGCCATTATTGCGCTGATTTTGAGAGAGGCAGATGCGGATCGTCTGCTGAGAAGGATTGAAACTGCCGAGACGCTCTATTTCTCGCCGAGTTCCGCTTTTGAAGCTATCCTCGGAATCGCCCGCAGGAAATCTGTGGCTGAAAGCGGCGATCAAGCTCCGACACCGCCTGCTCTGATCGATCAATGCCGAACGATCGTCATCGGCTTCTTGGCCGAACTCAAGGCCGTGGAAGTTCCACTGGATGCCGCCATTCGCGAACTCGCAATCAAAGCCGCGCGCGACTACGGTCGATATGTCGGCCATCCCGCCAAGCTGAATTTCGGCGACTGCTTCAGCTATGCATGCGCCAAAGCCTACCGGGTACCTCTGCTCTACAAGGGCAATGATTTCTTGCAGACCGATCTGGCCTGAACACTATCGGGCTTCGGATTTAGCCGCCCGCGTCAGCAGCCGCTGGTAGAACAGGCCGATGCCGATCAGCACCGCGCCGAGGCCAATGAAGGACAGCGCCCTCAGCACGCCTTCCAGTTCCGACATGTCGAAGAGGAAGACCTTCAGCACGGCGACCGAGATCAGCGCGGCCGACGCGATGCGCAGCACCTGCGACTTCAGCCAGACGCCGGCGGTGAGCAGCGCCACACCAATGATCAGCCACAGCGCGGAATAGGTGTAGGTTTCAAGCTGGCCGAGGCCGCTCCACAGGCCGATGAACTCGCCCTTGAACAGCCGCCGGACCGACAGCGTCGCGTAAGCGAAGGCAAGCAGCGCCGCCACCAACGCCAGGATCGAGGCATACCATTTAGGCCTGACGTCACGTGTATAGAGCGCCAGCCCGCCGGCAGCGGCGGCCGGCAAGAGATAAGCGAGGAACAGCAGGTTGAACACCGGAATTCGCCCGGTGGATTCGTCGGTAAACAGCGGGTTCAGGGCCAGAAAATGCTGGATGACTATGAAGGCGACCGAGACCACGCCCGCAGCGAGCGAACCATAGCGCAGCACCGAGCTTGGCGAGCGCATGTCGATGGCGACCAGGATGGCGCCGGCGCCGATGGCGATCAGCGTGTAGATCGCCTGCTCGGCGAGCGTCGCAGCAGCCGTGTCGATGACGCCGCCATGCATGGCGTGGCGCACCAGAATCGCAACCGTGAGCAGCGCAAACAGTGCTGCGCCCGCTTCCATGGCGAGGCGTGGCCGGCCATTTGTGGTGTGGGCGAGCTGCCAGGCGGCAAAGCCGAAGGCAAGCGCCGGCACGCCGTAGCCCGGCATCAGCCAGTTGAATACCGGCGTCGTGGACAGGAATTCGGCGCCGACGATTGTCGGATCGAAGGCGACGCGGCCGAGTACGGCAATGACCGCGCCGACCGAAATCCAGCCGAGCACCGGATAGGCGCGCCAGCGAGTGGCCAGCGCCGGCACAATGGCCGCGGCACCCAGGAGGATGGTGGTCCAGCCGGATCCGAAGGCCATATAGACCATCAGCAAGGCGGCGACTGCTGCCCCGCCAAGTGCGGAGGAGACGGCCGCACCACCCTGTAGCGGCGGCTCTTCACCGCGCGCGATCCACTCGCCACCGGCGGCGAAAACCACGACCAGAAGGGCTGCTGCCGCCGCGTAGACAAGATCGCGGTCGCGATTGCCGAAGGTGAACCAGAGCGCCAACAGAATGACCAGCGGCGCGATAACGCCCCATGCCGCCCATGAGGCGGCGCGGATGTGAGCCGATGCGGCAAATTTGCGCGCTGTCCAGAAACCGGCTCCGATGAACACAAGTCCGAGAAAAATGCCGATCCTGAGCATCAGCGTGTCGGACACAGTCGCCGGCAGACCATCGACGCCGAGAGCGCCACCTGAAAAATCTGAAGCGACGGAGGTTGGCGGAATGATGCCGAGATAGACCAGCACCGTCGCCAGCCCTGCGGCGTGCAGAAGCGCCAGCGCCAGCGGCCGGTGGAGCGCTACCGCGACCAGGGCTGCGATAAGAGCTGCTCCCGGCAGAGCATCGCCGGCAGCGTATGCCGGGTCGACGAACAGCGCCATGGCCGAAAGGCCGACGAAGAAGCCAGGTGCGATCGACGGCCAGTCGAAGCCCCTGGCGGGCTCTGCTTCGCCACCGCGACGGCCGAGCCAGATCAAGGCAAGTACGGCCAGGGTCACCGCATTGATGAAGAGGATGACAGGCAGGTTGGTCCCCGGCGCATCAGTCATGTAAAGAATGGTCCAGAGGCCGGTGCCGACGAAGGCTGCCGCCATCAGCAATTTCCAGTCGCGCAAGCGGGCGATGACGCCGGTGGCGGCGAGCACGATCGCCAGGTAGCCGAACAGCGCCCAAGGGTTCGGCGCCTGCGAAGCGACGAGCATCGGCGTCACCACCGCGCCGAGCAGGCCGATGCCGGCCAGCGCCTGACCGTGCACGAGGGCGGCCGCGATGGTCGCCACACCGATGGCGCCGAGCAGCGTGAAGGCGAGCGCCGGCCCGATGAAGCCGTAAACGCCATGCGCGGCATAAACCGTGCCGAACAGGATGAAAGCACCAGCCGCCGTCAGGATCGCCGGAATATAGGCGCCGGCGACGCCCTGCACCGGCACCCTGAAGCCGGTGCGGCGGATGAACTCGCCGGCGGCGACCAGCACCAGCCCGAGCATTGCTGCCATGCTCAGCCGCACGCCGGGACCGAAAATGCCGGCCTCAATGGTGTAGCGGATCAGGAACAGGCCGCCGAGCGCCAGCGCGATGCCGCCGACCCAGACCGCCCAGCGGGTGCCGAGCGCCGTTTCAATGTCGGGTTTTTGGGCCGCTTTCGCCGTCGCGGCCAGTTGCGCAGGTGCAGACCCAGCCGGCGCCGCTTCGCCCGCAGCCCACGGTCCGGATGCAACTTCCCCGGCTTCACCCTCTGTAGACTGCTTTTCCTCAGCCTCGTCCGCCGATGGCGGCGCAACGTCGGTCACGGCCGCAATTGCCGCGCCTGCTGGCATGCTGTCGTCTGCGACCTGTTCTACCGGCTTGGCTTGCGGTGGGACCACATGGACACCCGAAAGCACGAGGCTGCGCAGCGCACCAAGTTCGCGCTCGATCAGGCCGATGCGGCTCTGCTGGCGCGAGATAATGACGAACAGCGCGATGATCGCGACCAGGCCGATCAGGCTTTCGAACATGGCGGTTCCCCCAAACCGAGCCAGTAGTTACTGACAAAGTCAGCGCGCCGCCAGATTGGCGGCCGGAAAGATCGAGCACGTTTCGGTGCCAAAAGCCAGCAGCTTGCCGTTGGCATCCTTCAGCGTTGCTTCCGAAACCGCCAATGTGCGGCCCTTGTGCACCACCCTGCCCTCGCACACCACCTCGCCGGTCGTCGGCGTGATCGGCCGTGTCAGGTTCACCTTGAACTCCGCCGTCGTATAGGCCTCGCCCTTATCGAGCAGTGTTTGCACGGCGCAGGCAAGGGCCGAATCCAGCAGCGTCGCGGCCCAGCCACCATGCACCCCACCCAGCGGATTGAGATAGCGCTCGTTCGGCATGCCGCGAACACCGCGCGTCCTTCCGACACTTCGGTCAGGCCGAAACTGAGCTGGAACGAAATCGGCGGCGCCGGATATTTGTTGTCGATGATGCGCTGGAGCAATTCCAGGCCGGTATATCTAGAGATGTCGCAGTGCGGAATGGTGCCGAGGCCGAGCGGCGAGACCCGGCCGGGATAGAGTTCCACTTCGCTCATGTAATGATTTCTCCGGCGGCGGTCTCGACGCCAATCTCCTTGTCCGCCGCGTGGTGCTTGCGCAAGGCTGCGAGGAAGCCGGCGCGGGCACCGGGCGCCTCGATCCCGCGCGGCTCGTAGACATGGCGGGTAAAAAAGAAGCCGGTCAGCCGGAAGGCATCCTCGATCGCCGCCGGGTCGGCGCGCAGGCCGGAGCCGCGCTGCAGGAATGCGGGGAGCACCAGCATCTTGTCGCGCCATGGCGCGCCTGCGGCGCGTGACACGGCGCGCCCGGATTTCGGCGAGACATAGGCAAGGTCTTGCCTGGCGCCGGTGGCAGCACACTGGCTGAGATCGAGTCCGAAGCCGAGTTCGTCGAGAATCAGCAACTCGAAGCGCGCCACCAGCTCGCCGGCGGCGTCCGTATCGTCGAGGTGGGCGATCATCACGGCCAACGTCTCGTAGAGGCCGCCATGAGCGTCGCGCTCGGGCAGCAGGCGCAGATGCGCAGCCATGGTTTGCAGCCCATAGATGGCGACGGCGCTGTCCATGAGCCGGGCGGCGTTCATCTCGATCGCTTCGGCCTGAAAGGTGCCAAGATGTTCGTCGAGCCGCGCCCGCCACAACAGGTCGACACGGTTTCCGGGCTGCAGAACGGGCTGCTGCTTGCGCGAGCGGCCGCCGCGCACAAGTCCGAGGTGGCGGCCATGCGCACGAGTCATGACCTCAAGAATGGCACTGGTTTCGCCATGCTTGCGGGTGCCGAGAATGATTCCCTCGTCGCGCCACTCCATCAACGGAGCTTGTCACCGGTTCGATGGCGAAATCAAGATTGGGTTTTTGGGCCGCGCGCTGGTGATCGGCAAGCACCCGGCAGCCTCACGAGCATATGGTCTCCGAGACGAAAGGTTCTGTTGTCCCATCCGCCTGATGGAACCGGTCCGAAAGCAAGATCCTTCCATCGGGGAAATTGCGTGGCGACCAACCGGCTCACGAGAGCTGTGTCGATAGTGACGTTAATGTGGAAACTCCAGCCCCATCTCGCGGTAGCGCTCGGGGTCGTCGCCCCAGTTCTCGCGCACCTTGACGAACAGGAAAAGATGCACCTTCTGTTCGAGGATACCGGATATCTCCATGCGTGCCGCCTGGCCGATGGCACGGATCGTCTCGCCCTTGTGGCCGAGCATGATCTTCTTCTGGCTGTCACGCTCGACATAGATGGTCTGGTCGATGCGCACCGAGCCGTCCTTCTTCTCTTCCCATTTCTCGGTCTCGATATGGGAGGAATAGGGCAGTTCCTGATGCAGCCTGAGATAGAGCTTTTCGCGAGTGATCTCGGCCGCCAGCTGACGCATCGGCAGGTCGGAGATCTGGTCTTCCGGGTAATACCAGGGGCCGGCAGGCAGGGTTTCCGAGAGATAGTCGAGCAGGTCCTTGCAGCCCGACCCGGTTAACGCCGAGACCATGAAAGTGCGCTTGAAGGGCACTTTTTCGTTGGCTGCCGCGGACAGGGCCAGCAGCGCCTCGGGCTTGACCCGGTCGACCTTGTTGAGGATCAGCACCATCGGCTGGCGGACATCCCTCAGCCGTTCGAGGATCGCGTCGGCGTCGCCCCTGATGCCGCGCTCGGCGTCGATCAGCAACAGCACGATGTCGGCGTCCTTGGCGCCGCCCCAGGCGGTCGTCACCATCGCCGTGTCCAACCGCCGCTTCGGCTTGAAGATGCCCGGCGTGTCGACGAAGACGATCTGTGCGTTATTGTGGATGGCAATGCCGCGCACGATGGCGCGCGTCGTCTGCACCTTGTGGGTGACGATCGACACCTTGGCGCCGACCAGTTGGTTGACCAGCGTCGATTTTCCCGCATTGGGCGCGCCGATCAACGCGACGAAGCCAGAGTGCGTGGTGGTGGCTTCTGCTTCCGGCGGAACGTCTTCGGTGGCGGTCATGCCGCGCTCCCCTTGTTTAGCCAGACGCCTTCGCGCAAAAGCAGTGCAGTAGCGGCGGCTTGCTCGGCCTCGCGCTTGGAGCGCCCGCTGCCGGTCGCCGGCGGAAAGGCGCCGACCTTGACGCTGACGGTGAATAGCGGATCGTGGTCCGGTCCCTCGCGGCTGTCAATTATGTAGACCGGCACGGCGCCTGCGGCCTGATGCGCCCATTCCTGCAGTTCGGTCTTGGCATCGCGGCGGGCGGCCCCGATGGCCTGCGAGCGCGGCCGCCAGTATTTGTGGATGAAGGCGCGGGCCGCCTCCAGCCCGCCGTCGAGATAGAGCACGGCGATCAGCGATTCCAGCGCATCAGCCCGCAGATTGACGCGCTTGCGCCCGTCCAGGCCGCGTACGTCCGAGCCGGCACGGATCAGCTCCGGCAGGCCGATCTCCTCGGCGATCTCCGCCAGAACTTCGGCATTGACCAGCGCGTTGAGCCGGACCGACAGCTCACCTTCGGCAGCGTCCGGATACGCCGCCAGCAGCATGTCGGCGACGACCAGGCCGAGGACGCGGTCGCCCAGAAATTCGAAACGCTCATAGTCGATGCCGGCATGGCTGCTGCGGGCGCTGGCATGGGTCAGCGCGCGCTGCAGGCGCTGGCGGTCGGCAAAGGCGTGGCCGGTGCGCTGCATGAGCGCTTCGGCGAGCGCGTCGATGGTCAGCCGTTTTGTCGCCGCCATGATCCTAATTGACGAAATGGAGCAGGCGCGACGCGCGCATCAGCGACGGCCATTTCCAGATTTCGAGCGGGCTGGCGCTGCCACCGATCGAGAAGAAGATGAGGTTGGCGCGGCCAACCAGATTGTCGTCGGGCACGAAACCGACGGTGAAGCGGCTGTCCGAGGAATTGTCTCTGTTATCGCCCATCATGAAATAGTGGCCGGGCGGCACGTCGAATTCCTGGGTGTTGTCACCGATCGAGTTGGGTATCAGGTCGAGCGTGTCATAGCTGACACCGTTCGGCAATGTCTCGCGATAGACGTCGACCGGCCCGCTCTCCTCAGTGATGTCGCGATTGTCGATCTGCCCGACCTTCTGGCGTGGCACGCCGACGCCGTTGATGAAGAGCTGGCCCTCCCTGACCTGGATCTTGTCGCCCGGCAGGCCGATGACGCGCTTGATATAGTCGACCGAGGGGTCAGGCGGGAATTTGAACACTGCCACGTCGCCGCGCTTCGGCTCGGCACCCCAAATACGGCCCGAAAAGATATCCGGCCCGAACGGCAGGGAATAGCGGGAGAAGCCATAGGACCATTTGGTGACGAAGAGGTAGTCGCCTTCGAGCAAGGTCGGCCGCATCGACCCGGACGGGATAGAGAATGGCTGAAAAAGGAGCGTGCGGATGACCAGAGCGAGCAAAAGCGCCTGGACGATGACGCTGACGGTTTCGCCAAGCCCGCCGGATTTCTTCTGAGATTTTTCAGCCACGCTCATGTCGTCCTCGATTATGCGTTGGTTGGTATAGAGTCTCGGCGCGCGCTGGGCAACGTCATGCCGGTGGTCAGATGCAATCAATATGGCGCTTCTTCGACGGGCAACGCCTCGATGATCACAAAGGCTTGAGCAAGCGGAAAATCGTCGGTGATGGTGAGGTGGATCGCTGCTCTGTGGCCTTCAGGCAGGATTTTGTCCAGCTGCGCCGCCGCCCCGCCGGTCAACGCTATGGTCGGCTTGCCGCTGGCCAGGTTGACGACGCCCATGTCGCGCCAGAACACCCCTTGCGCCATACCGGTGCCCAGCGCCTTGGCGCAGGCTTCCTTGGCGGCGAAGCGCTTGGCATAGGAGGCGGCGCGGGCGCCGCGGCTTTCGGAGCGGGCCTGTTCTACCTCGGTGTAGATGCGCTGGATGAAGCGCTGGCCATGGCGCTCCAGCGATTTTTCGATGCGTCTGATATCAATCAGGTCGCTGCCGATGCCAATGATCATTCGGCGGGAACTTCCCGTCCGGCGGTTCCAGCTCTGTCCGCCAGGCGCAGCGAGCGCGAGAAAGAGCGGCGTGGCCACAGATAGATACGCATCCGCTCGAGAAAACCATCAGGTTTGCGGCGTCGAAAAAGCACTCTGTTCCTGTCCTGATATCCAAAGCTGCCGCTCCGACCATCCCGGGCCGGGCGCGACAGCTACATCTTGCGCGAAAGGCAACAACGACCTGATATAGCGATACGCTGGCCGCAGAACAACCGTAGCTGCATGCCGTCCGCTGCTGTCGCCTGCGAAACCGGCGTTTCGCCACTCCGGACAGTGTAATCGCGACGGATCTGAGGAGGAGAGTTCGCCGCAGAATCGGCAGCAACTCCAGCTATCTACGGCCCATATTCGCTGACCTCGACGAGATTGCCGTCCGGGTCGCGGAAATAGACCGACATCATCGGGCCACGGGCGCCGATCCGCTCGACCGGCCCGACTTCAACGCCAACGCCGTTGGCCGCCAGGCTGGCGCATATCTCCGAGAGCGGACGAGCAGCGACCAGGCAGAAATCCGCGGAGCCCGGAGTCGGCGCCTTGGCCTCGGGCTCGAAGGTGCGCCCGACGTCATGCACATTGATCTTTTGCGTTCCAAACAGCAGCGCCGTCGGCCGGTCCGGCTCGTCGAGGCGCCTGAAGCCGAGCACGCGCTGATAGAAGGCGCAGGTGTCTTCAACGGAGCGAACCGTCAGCACGAAATGATCGATGCCTGCAATCACGGCTGCGCCTCAGTTAACGTTGTTTTGTGCATGTCGTTGTCCCAAAACCGCTGCGCACTTTTGGCGATATGCATCAGATATTGCGGCTGCCCGGTTTGATGGCCGGTATGGCGGCGAGCTCGGGCGGCAGCCTGTCGGCTGGGTAGGCAGGAACCTCGTATTCGGCGAGCGCGATCAGCGGCACGCCGACATCGGTCTTGCCGGCCGAGCGGTCGATGATGCAGGCAGCGGCAACGACCTCGGCGCCAACTGCGCGCAGGCAGTCAACGGTCTCGCGGATCGACAGGCCGGTGGTGACGATGTCCTCGACGATGACTAGGCGCGAACCCTTGGCGATCTCGAAGCGGCGGAGCCTGAACTCGCCCCCTTCCCGCTCGACCCAGATCGCCGGGGCGCCAAGATGGCGCGAGGTCTCGTAGGCCGGGATCAGCCCGCCGATCGCCGGACCGACGACATAATCGATCCTGCCGGACACAGCAGCGCGGATCTTCTCGGCCAGCGCCTTGCACAGGCGCTCGGTCTTGTCGGCATGCATGAAGACCCGCGCCTTCTGCAGGAAGACCGGGCTTCGCAAGCCCGACGTCAGAATGAAATGCCCTTCGAGAACGGCACCGGCTTCACGGAAAATGCCCAGCACTTCGTCGGTGTTCATCTCTGCCTTGTCTCCAGCACGCTGGTGAGTTCTAGCCGTTCACGCGCCGCGCATCGCTGACGCTCGAATTGTCCTTGAGCTGCGACAGCAGCCGGTTCAGGTGCTTCAGGTCCCAGACTTCGAGATCGATCAGCATTTCGGTGAAATCGGGCGCGGTGCGCACCATCGACAATGTATGGATGTTGGCGTCGTTGGATGCAACGACCTGCGCGATGTCGGCCAGTGAACCTGGCGCGTTGATGGCGGTAACCGAGACTCGCGCCGGAAACCGTTCCTTCGTGCGTTCGTCTATGTCCCAGCGCACGTCGATCCAGCGTTCGGGCTGATCGTCGAAGGCCTGCAGCGCCGGCGACTGGATCGGATAGATGGTGATGCCGGTCCCCGGCTGCACGATGCCGACGATGCGGTCGCCGGGGACAGCACCTTCCGGCGCGAAGCGCACCGGCAGGTCGCCGCGGACGCCGCGGATCGGCACGGCGCCGTCCTTTGGCTGGTCCTTGTCCTTGCGTGCCGCGCGGCCCGGAATCTGGAACAGCATGCCGGCGGCGTTGCGGATCTTCGACCAGCCCTCCTCGCGCTGCTTGGGCGCGGCCAGCGTGACGCGCTCGTCCTTGTAGTCGGGAAAAACCGCCTTCATGACATCGGTGGAGGCAAGTTCGCCGCGGCCGACAGAGGCCAGCACATCCTCGATGTCCTTGCGCGCCAGCCGATGCAGCACCGACTTCAGGCTCTCCTTGGTAAAGATCTTTCCGGACCGTTCGAAGGCGCGTTCCAGTATGCGGATACCGAGACCCGAATACTGCTTGCGGATGGCATTCTTGGTGGCGCGCCGGATCGCCGAGCGCGCCTTGCCGGTGACGACGACCGACTCCCACGCCGCCGGGGGCACCTGCGCCTTGGAGCGGATGATCTCAACTTCATCGCCATTCTTCAGCTCGGTCATCAGCGGCATGATGCGACCGTTGACCTTGGCGCCGACGCAGGTGTCGCCGACATCGGTGTGCACGGCGTAGGCGAAGTCGATCGGCGTGGCGCCGCGCGGCAGCGCGATCAGCATGCCTTTGGGCGTGAAGCAGAACACCTGGTCCTGGAACAGTTCCAGCTTGGTGTTTTCGAGGAAGTCCTCGGGATTGTCGCCTTCGGCAAGTTGCTCGATGGTGCGCCGCAGCCAGGCATAGGCGTTGGTCTCCTTCGAGATCGCGTGGGCAGTGCCGTTCATCTTGCCGCCGCTGTCCTTGTAGATCGAATGCGCGGCAACGCCATATTCGGCGATCTTGTTCATCTGATAGGTGCGGATCTGCAACTCGACGCGCTGGCGCGACGGTCCGACGATGGTGGTGTGGATGGAACGGTAGTCGTTCTGCTTCGGCGTCGAGATGTAGTCTTTGAAGCGGCCTGGCACCATCGACCATGTCGTGTGGATGGCGCCGAGCGCCCGGTAGCAGTCCTCGACGGTATCGACGACGACGCGAAAGCCGAAAATGTCGGATAGCTGCTCGAAGGACAGCGCCTTGGCCTCCATCTTGCGGAACACAGACCACGGCTTCTTCTGGCGGCTCTTGACCTCGGCCTTGATGGCATATTTCTCGAACAGCGTGGACAGCGCCCTCTCGATCTCGGACAGCACATCCTTGTTGCGTTCGAAGATTTCGGCGAGCCGCGCGGTGACGGCGCGGTAGGCTTCCGGATTGATGAAGCGGAAGGCGATCTCCTCGAGCTCCTCGCGCATGCCTTGCATGCCCATGCGCCCGGCCAGCGGCGCATAGATATCCATCGTTTCCTCGGCGATGCGCAGGCGCTTGGCTTCGGGCACATGGTCGAGAGTGCGCATGTTGTGCAAGCGGTCGGCGAGCTTGACCAGCAGCACGCGAACGTCTTCCGAGATCGCCAGCAAGAGCTTGCGCAGGTTTTCAGCCTGCTCGGCCTTCTTGGAGACGAGGTCGAGTTTCTTCAGCTTGGTCAGGCCTTCGACCAGCTTGCCCATTTCCGGACCGAACAGCTCGTCGATCTCGGCCCTGGTCGCCGTGGTGTCCTCGATAGTGTCGTGCAGCAGGGCAACCGCGATGGTCGCCTCATCCATGTGCATTTCGGTGAGGATGGCGGCGACTTCGAGCGGATGCGAGAAATAAGGATCGCCGGAGGCGCGCTTCTGGTGACCATGCTTCTGCATGGCGTAGACATAGGCCTTGTTGAGCAGTGCCTCGTTGACGTCAGGCTTGTAGCGCTGGACGCGCTCGACAAGCTCATACTGACGCATCATGGGCGGGATCTCGCAGTGCTGAAACGAATCATGCGCCGCACTGGCGTACGGCGCATGTCATAGATAACCACGAAACCGCCGACGCGAAAGTGTCGGCAGTCGTTGCTAAGATCAATAGTCGTCGCTTTTTTCCGGCGGCACCAGACCTTCGATGCCGGCCAGGAGATCTTCCTCGGTCATGCGGTCGAAGGTGATGTTGTCCTCGGTGTCGTCGGCATCGGTTGCCGCAGCGGCGGTACCGGTCTGGTCGGCGATCGCCTCGCCATCGGCTTCCGGCTCGTCGACCTCGACATGCTTCTGCAGCGAGTGGATCAGATCTTCCTTGAGGTCGTCGGGCGACAATGTCTCCTCGGCGATCTCGCGCAGCGCGATGACCGGATTCTTGTCGTTGTCACGAGGAACGGTGATCTGCGCGCCCTGGCTGATCTGACGGGCGCGGTGGCCGGCCAGAAGCACGAGCTCGAAGCGGTTGTCGACCTTGTCGATGCAATCTTCAACGGTTACGCGGGCCATGAGCTGCCCCTTTCATGCCTGGATTTGATGGAAAACAGGCGCGGTCCATAACCCGAACGCCGCCAAAACACAAGCTTTTTGGCAGTATCGGTCCGGGGCCAGGTCCGGATCAAGTCCGGGGGCCGGCCAAGGCGAGGTCTGGACGCGCGCCGCCTGCGACGATACGGCACCGATCACAATTGCTTGCTATGCAGCATCATACCCTTGGATTGCCGTAAAACCGGCGTTATCTCGAATGACGAAGGTCAGCCGGTTATTTCAAGCCGACCGATAGTCACGCGCATTTAGACGACCGCTTATTTTCGAAAAGGAATATTTTCCATGTTCGATCCTCGTGAAAAAATCGCTCTTTTCATCGACGGTGCCAATCTTTACGCCACGTCGCGCGCCCTCGGCTTCGATATCGACTACCGCAGGCTTTTGTCGAGCTTCCAGAAGCGCGGCTATCTGCTGCGTGCTTACTACTACACCGCGCTCGTCGAGGATCAGGAATACTCCTCGATCCGGCCGCTGATCGACTGGCTCGACTATAACGGCTTCAAGGTGGTGACAAAGCCAGCCAAGGAATTCACCGACTCGACCGGCCGCCGCAAGATCAAGGGCAATATGGACATCGAGTTGACCGTCGATGCGCTGGAACTCGCCGATGTCGTCGACCATTATGTCATCTTTTCCGGCGATGGCGATTTCCGCACGCTGGTCGAGGCGCTGCAGCGGCGCGGGCGCAAGGTCTCGATCGTCTCCACCATGGCTTCGCAGCCGCCGATGATTTCCGACGATCTGCGCCGCCAGGCCGACCATTTCATCGATCTGATGACGCTGAAGAACGAAGTCGGCCGCGATCCGTCCGAGCGGCCGGTGCGCCGGCCCGAACCGGCCGAAGTCGAGGACGACTTTTGACGGCGGGGGTCTTGACCGCCCCCCTGGTCGCCTCCCCCGAGCCCGATCGCGACTGCCCGCTCTGCCCGCGGCTGCACGATTTTATCGCGCAATGGCGGCAGCGCGAGCCGTCCTGGTTCAATGCGCCGGTGCCGACCTTCCTGCCGCCCGAGGGCGAGGATGCGGTGCGGCTGCTGATCGTCGGACTGGCGCCGGGCCTGCGTGGGGCGAACCGTACCGGACGACCCTTCACCGGCGACTATGCCGGCGACCTGCTCTACAGCACGCTGATCGCACATGGTTTTGCTCGCGGCCAATTCAAGGCGCGGCCCGATGACGGGCTGGAGCTTGTCGGCACGGCGATCACCAATGCGGTGCGCTGCGTGCCGCCGGACAACAAGCCGGTCGGCGCCGAGATTGCCACCTGCCGGATGTTCCTGGTGCCGACGATCGCGCGGTTCAAGAACCTGCGCGCCGTGCTGGCGCTGGGCTCGATCGCGCACCAGTCGACGGTGCGGGCGCTCGGCCAACGTGTTGCTGCTTATCCGTTCAAGCATGGCGGGCAGCAGCAAACCAATGGCGTGACGCTATTTTCCAGCTATCACTGCTCGCGCTACAACACCAACACCGGCGTGCTCACGGAAGCGATGTTTGTCAACGTATTCAGGGATATAGCGGCGTTTCTGGAGAGATAGATTCGGGCGGAGGCGCAAACAGCTCGGCCAATTTCTCCTGCCCGCCCTGAAGGACATTCAGATCAACATCGCCGCTGATCCCGTCGACGCGACCGCTGTCGTGGTACTGCCAATAGATCCAGTCGTCACGACCTGGCCATAGCGCCAGCGAACGAACCCAGCGCGGGCGGCCGGCGATCTGGGCGGCATAGACCCGTGCCGCCTCGTCGGTCACATAGAGGATCGCCGTCTTGCCGAAAGCTGCCTCGACAGGACCGAGGAAAGTCGAGAGTTCAATACTCAATTCCTCAGGCGATGGCCGCCGCGGACAATTGCCGACGAACTCGATGTCAACCACCGGCGGCAGCAGCGGTTGATTGCGCGGTACGACAGAGATGAAATTCTTCGCCTGATCGGCGCCAGGCCTGCAGAAGGTGAAGAAATGATAGGCACCCACCGCCAGACCGGCCGCACGGGCCTCACTCAGATTGGCGGCGAAGGCATCGTCAACATGGTCACCGCCCTCGGTCGCCTTTATGACGGCGAAGGCGACATCGTCGGCGGCGACACGGCGCCAGTCGATCTGCCGCTGATGATGGGAAACGTCGATGCCCCTGACCGGATATTTGCCGCGGTCCGGAGAAAACGGATGGAAGTAGAAATAACCGGCGGCCGCGACGAGGCATGCCAGGATCAGGCTGGCCGCACCCCAAAGGACGATCCGGTTCTTGATCCGGTCCTTCAAAAGAGTGCCTCCCAGCCTACCCACGCTCCTTCAGCAGCCGGCCCTTCTCGCGCGACCAGTCGCGCTGCTTTTCGGTCTCGCGCTTGTCATGCAATTTCTTGCCGCGGCCGACGGCGAGTAAAAGCTTCGCCCGGCCCTGGTCGTTGAAATAGATTTTCAGTGGCACCAGCGTCATGCCTTCGCGATCGACACTCTGCGACAGCTTGGCCATCTCGCGCTTGTTGAGCAGGAGTTTGCGACGCCGGCGCGGCTCATGGTTGAAGCGGTTGGCCTGCAGGTACTCCGGCAGATAGGAGTTGATCAGCCAGATCTCACCGCCCTCGACCGAGGCGTAGCTGTCCTGGATGTTGGCCTGGCCCTGACGCAGCGACTTCACCTCGGTGCCGGTCAGCACCAGGCCGGCCTCGATCGTGTCGAGCACCTCATAGGAAAACCGCGCCTTGCGGTTTTCCGCAACGGTCTTGTTGTTGGGATCGGCTTTTCTGACTTGATTCATGACGCTAGAGTCCGTTTAGAAACTCGCTCCTGCGAGTCAGATGATGGTGGCACCAGAGCGCCGCGCGTTTTTCAAACGCGCAAAGGACGCTCTGGAAACCTGACTTTGCGCATGGCCCTTTCCGAAAGCGAAGTGCTTTCGGGACCGTGCGCGGAACCGGATCGGAGCGTACATATAGTACGTGAGCACCGGAAACGCAGGTGGCGCCTTCAGATGGCCGCAGGAGTAGAATTTCCAAATGGGCTCGCTAATTAATCAAGCCGGCGTGCTTCATGGCCGCATCGATCTTTTCGGCGGTCGACTGCTCGACGGCGACTAGCGGCGAACGCAGCACGTTCTCGACCTTGCCGAGCTTCGACAGCGCATATTTCGCGCCCGACACGCCGGGCTCCAGGAAAATCGCCTTGTGCAGCGGCAGCAACCGGTCCTGCAAGTCCAGCGCCTTGGCGTTCTCACCGGAAAGCGTCGCCTCCTGGAATTCGGCGCACAGCCGCGGCGCGACATTCGCCGTTACCGAGATGCAGCCGACGCCGCCATGGGCGTTGAAGCCGAGCGCCGAGGCATCCTCGCCGGAAAGCTGGATGAAATCCTTGCCGCAGGTCGCGCGCTGCTCGGAAACCCGCTCGACCTTGCCGGTGGCATCCTTGACGCCGATGATGTTCCTGAAGTCACGCACCAGCTCGCCCATCGTCTCGGGCGTCATGTCGATCACCGAGCGCGGCGGAATGTTGTAGATGATGATCGGCAGGCTGGTCGCCTTGGCGACGGCGGCGAAATGCGCGTAGAGACCGCGCTGCGTCGGCTTGTTGTAGTAAGGCGTGACGACGAGTGCAGCGTCGGCGCCCGCCTTCTCGGCATATTGCACCAGGCCAACCGCCTCTTCGGTGTTGTTGGAGCCGGCGCCGGCGACGACCGGAGCGCGGCCCTTGGCGACCTCGATGCACACTTTGACGACGTGGCGGTGCTCGTCATGCGACAGCGTCGGCGACTCGCCGGTGGTGCCGACCGGAACCAGACCGGTCGTGCCTTCGGCGATCTGCCAGGCAACGAGAGCGCGAAAGGCTTTCTCGTCGAAACGGCCGCTCTTTTCGAACGGTGTCACGAGCGCGGTAAGCGAGCCTCTCAGCATGTCGTCCAACTCCCTGGGACTAGCGCATGACCCCGAAAATCGGAGTCGATTTTCTCTGGGGATCATGCGCCAAATTTATAGTGCTACAGCGTCCTTTGAGCGTTTGAGACGTCGCACGGCGCTGTAGGTGTTTTGTCGTGCGCGCCTTCTAGCCGAAAGCGAAGCGGCGCACCATAGTCTCGACACTGTTGCGCGGCAAGCATGGTGGTAGTGCCAGCAAGCGCAATTTGAAAGGCCTCGATAGCCTTGTTTACGGGCTCTTCATCACAGCCAACTAGGCTTCGGTTGATCTGTGCCTGTTGGTAATGTGTAGACAGGAAATGATGAAGACCATGCCGACCAGGCAGCCTCATTTTTTTGCGCTGCTTGGCGCAATTCTCCTGCTGACGCCGAGCCTTGTAGCCGCCGGTAAAGTCGATGTGCGGGTCACCTCGGCCATTCCGATGCCAAACCTGCAGCATGCGGGCCTGCCGGATACGGGCCTGCCGGATACGGGATCTCCATCCGCTAGTGTCGCCAGGCTGAAAAGCGGCCTCGATGCGCTGGCGGCAAACGACATTGCCGGTGCGCGTCAAATGCGCGAAACCCTGCCGGTCAATTCGCTCGACCGGCACATCCTTGCCTGGGCGATCGCGCTCTATGGCGGCGACAGGGTGCCAAGCGGCGACATCGCCGATGCCGCCAAGATGTTGCCGAACTGGCCGGGCATGATCGCCTTGCGTAAGAACAGCGAGCGCGCGCTCTATCGCGAGAACCCCGCGCCTGAGATCGTGGTGCAGGCATTCGGCGGCAGCCAGCCGCAAACAGTCGAGGGCGTGGTGATCCTCGCCCGCTCCTATGTGTCGCGGGGCAACGTCGAGGCGGCGCGCTCGGTGCTGTCGCCTTTCTGGCGCACCGAAAAACTGGAAGCCAAGGACGAAGCGGCGATCATCCAGGAATTCGGCAAGCTCATAGCCGCCGCTGACCACCGCTTTCGCATGGAGCGCATGTTCTATGCCCACCGGGTCAATTCCGCACTGCGCGTCGCCGGCCTTGCCAGCGCCCAGCAGCTTGCCGACGCCTGGGCCGCGGCGGACAGGGGCGACAAGAATGCGGCCAAACTGCTGAAGGCGGTGCCCGCCGCGCAGCGTTCGGCCGGCTATCTCTTCGCGCAAGCCCAATATCTACGCAAGCAGCAGAAGTTTTCCGACGCCGCCGCAGTGATGATGAAGGCGCCGAGCGACCGCAGCGCACTGATCGATCCGGATGCCTGGTGGGCCGAGCGCCGGGTGCTGTCGCGCGAACTGGTCGACCAGGGCGATATGAAGACCGCCTACAAAATAGTCGCAGCACACGCCGCCGAAAGTGCTGCCAACGCGACGGATGCGGAGTTCCATGCCGGCTGGTACGCGCTGCGCGGCGTCAGAGACCCCAACACCGCTGCCAAGCATTTCTTGCGGATCGCCGATCTCGCCCAGGGCCCGATGTCGCTGTCGCGCGCCTATTACTGGCTCGGCCGCGCGGCCGAAGCCGGCGGCCCCGGCAGCGCGAAGGATTATTTCATCCGTGCCGCCGCCCACGGCACGACCTTCTACGGGCAGCTCGCCGGTGAGCGCGTCCGCCGGCAGGTCCTCGACATCGCCCATCCGCAGCCGAGCGCCGCCGATCATCGGAATTTTGCCAATCGCGAGGCGGTCAGCGCCATCAAGCGGCTGCAGGAGGCGGGCTATGAGCGCTATGCCGACACGCTTTACCGCGACCTCGCCGGACAGTTGACCAGTCCCGGAGAGCTGGCGCTGCTGGCCGCGATGGCGGAAAAGCAGGGCAATCACTTCCTGGCGCTCAAAGTCGGCAAGATCGCCGGCGCGCGCGGCATCGATGTCGGGGCGCTGTCGCATCCGCTCGGCGTCATTCCCGAGACCGCCAACATCTCCGGCTCCGGCAAGGCGCTGGCCTATGCGATCGCCCGCCAGGAAAGCGAGTTCAATATCGGCGCCGTCTCCAGCGCCGGCGCACGCGGGCTGCTGCAGCTGATGCCGGGGACCGCCAGGCAATTGGCGAAGAAGGCCGGAATGACCTTCTCGCAGGCGCGGCTGACCACTGACGCCGGCTACAATGCGACCTTGGGCGCCGCCTTCCTCGGCGAGCAGCTCGGCCGCTTCGACGGTTCGTATGTACTGGCCTTCGCCGGCTACAATGCCGGCCCCAACCGCGCCGCCCAGTGGGTGGCTAGATATGGCGATCCGCGCGGCAAGGACATCGACGCGGTAGTCGACTGGATCGAGCGGATTCCTTATACGGAAACAAGAAGTTACGTCCAGCGCGTGATGGAGAATTACGAAGTCTACAAGATGCGTATTTCCGGCAAGTACGACATCGTTGGAGATTTGGTGAACGGGCGGAGTTGAAGAGCGTCGACGGCGTTCGAGATTGCGTCGATGACGGCGAATCTCCCTCACGAGGGGGGGGAGAAGCAGTTTCGCCGGTCTGCCTTTCCCGATTTGACCGCACCTTCCCTCGCCTGTAGCAGTCGGAGACTATCCGGCAGCAGCGAGGAACCACGTCTAGATGCCCAGCGACCAGGGTTTTTCCGATTTCTTCTACGCCTCGCCGGACGGGCTGCAACTTCACGCCCGTGTCTACGGCGAAGCGAATTCCGAACACTGGCCGGTCGTCTGCCTGCCTGGCCTGACCCGCAATTGCCGCGATTTTCATGAACTGGCGCTGCACCTGTCGCGACGGGCGGAAGGTTCGCGAAAAATTGTCGCTTTCGACTACCGCGGGCGCGGGCAATCCGCCTACGACCCTGATATCGGCCATTACAATATCGGCGTTGAAGCCGGTGATATCCTCGCCGGGTTGGCGGCGCTGAGCATCGAGGCGGCGGCGTTCATCGGCACGTCGCGTGGCGGGCTGATCATCCATGTGCTCGGCGCGATGCGGCCAGCGGTCCTTAAAGCCGTCGTCCTCAACGACATCGGCCCGGTGGTCGAGGCCAGCGGTCTCGCCTATATCCGCTCCTATCTCGAGCAGACACCAAAGCCGAAGACCCATGCCGAGGCGATCGGCGCCCAGTGTGGCGCGCATGGCAGCGACTTTCCAGCTCTGACCGAGGCGGATTGGGAGCGGATGGTATCGGCCCTCTACCGAGGGACGGATGAGGGGCTGGTGCCGGATTTCGACCCGAAGCTGGTCGATATGCTGGCGGGTCTCGATCTTACTCAGCCACTGGCAGATCTGTGGCCGCAGTTCGAGGCGCTGGCGGCCATACCCTTGCTCGCCATCCGCGGCGCCAATTCGAAGCTGCTTTCCGCCGAGACGCTCGAACAGATGCGAAAGCGTCACCCTTGTGTCGAGACGATTACGGTCGATGGCCAGGGCCATGCGCCTTTCCTCGAGACCGGCGGCCTGCCCGGCGCCATCGCCGCTTTTCTGGATAGGGCCGCGCAACGCGTCGGCTCGAGCTAATGCTCGAGAACTGAGGAATTTATTTGAGGCAATGCCGCAGTGCATCCTGCTTTCGCGGAAAGGGGGAATGTTGCTGCGAAGCGCGCAGCGCGAAGCAGGATGGCGGAGAGGATGGGATTCGAACCCACGAGAAGCTTTTGACCTCTACTCCCTTAGCAGGGGAGCGCCTTCGACCACTCGGCCACCTCTCCGTTGCGCCGGTGGATAAAGAAAAGCGCCGGCACAATCAACAAGCCTGAGCCATTATCATTGAAAAAACCGGCTCCCGCCGAAACGCCGCTTTTGCCATGCGGCGATTCTGCGGCAATCCCTTGGCTGACGACTCACGACAGCGTCGCAATTCCGGCGGGCAATTGCCGGAATTGGCCGGATTGCAAGGGCTAGCAAGAGGCTCAATGGTTAATGGGAGCTTTCCGAGTGAGGCCAAATCGTGTCATTTGTGCAACAACGTTTGGGGATAGCACCCGCACAGACCTTCTGCCGATACGATGGTGGTTGAACGCCGCCGCCTCATGGGTAATGTCGAATTCGAAGGAGCGGCGCGGTGCGCATCTTTTTCGGTAGTGGGGATGGGGCAGGGAACGCTGTCCTTCAGCAAAGAATACCCAGACCCGTTTTTTAACTTTTGACTGGAGGTCAGAAAATGAACATCAAGAGCCTTCTTCTCGGCTCCGCTGCGGCACTGGTCGCAGTTTCCGGTGCGCGCGCCGCCGACGCCGTCGTCGTTGCCGAGCCGGAACCCGCTGAATACGTCCGCATCTGCGACGTCTACGGCGCTGGCTACTTCTACATCCCCGGCACCGAAACCTGCCTGCGCATCGGCGGCTATGTCCGCTACGACATCGGCGTCGGCGACGTCGGCACATTCACCGGTGCGGGAACCGTCGACGTCGAGGACGGCGACGATCAGGATACCTACTGGAAGCGTGCTCGCTTCGCGCTGAAGACCTGGACCGGCCAGGAAACCGAGCTCGGCACGTTGAAGACGTACACCGAGACCCGCTTCAACTTCCGCAACGTCCAAGGCGATACATCTCCGGTCCTCAACGAAGCCTACAACACAGGCGCTTCGCTGAACTTCGCCTGGATCCAGCTCGGTGGGCTGCGCGTCGGTAAGGACGAATCGGCCTTCGATACGTTCATCGGCTACGCCGGCAATGTCATGAACGATACGCTGGTTCCCTACGGCGGCTTCGACACCAACGTCGTCCAGTACTATTTCGACGCCGGCAACGGTTTCTCCGCCGTGGTTTCGCTCGAACAAGGTTACGGCGACTTCACGATCGACAGCTACGTCCCGCATGTCGTCGGCGGTGTGAAGTGGACGCAGGGCTGGGGCGCGATCACCGGCGTCATTGCTTACGACAGCAACTATGAAGAAGTGGCCGGCAAGGTTCGCCTCGACGTCACCCCGATGGAGAACCTGTCGCTGTTCATCATGGGCGGCTACGGCACCGACGACAACTACACGGATGGCGGCTTCGCAATCCCCGCCGCCGGCCGCGGCATGTACAAGCTGTGGAGCGGCAATTGGGCAGTCTGGGGCGGTGGCACCTTCACCATCAACGAGAAGACCTCGTTCAACACCCAGATCTCGTATGACGAGGGCGAGAATCTCGGCGTCGTGGCGAACATCGCTTACGATATCGTCCCCGGCCTGACGATCACGGCCGAAGCCAGCTACTTCCATCTTGGTGATGAGTCCGTCAGCAACTGGACCGGTGCCGATGACGACGACAACTTCGGCGGCCAACTCCGCTTCCAGCGCTCGTTCTAATCAGCAGCGTTTGACTGAAATCGAACCCGGCGGGCAACCGCCGGGTTTTTTTGTGCCGGCGTGGCTGTCGCGTTGCGTGATGCATGACGCCGGCAATGCCAGCCATGGTCGTTCTTTGCTGGATCGGCGGTCTTGTGATTTCTGACAGGTTGGAAGCCGATCGGCTGCGCAGAATGAAAGCAGCAGCGATCCTGTCCCTCCTGCGTCTCGATTCTGCACCGCAGCAGCGCTTGGAAGGAACAGGATAGGGTGTCGCTCCGCCCTTGGGGGAGGAAGGCATAGTGGCATTTAGCTAATCAGTGGGCGGCTGAACGTCGGTTGGCAGCAACCCTATGCGCTTGCGACCCCCCCCCGCGGTCCACACAATGCGGATAGCCGACCTCAAGTCAAATCTCTGCAAGATCGCCCAGCGACTGTATCAGCGGCTGAATTTCGTTTTCATAATTCCTCCAGCGCTTGACCGACGATTTGTAAATCGGTTGACGAACCTGCCAGCGACTGGGCGTGTTGACCGAACCATCCCTATCGAAAAAGCGCAGGCAGGCGTCATCCCAAGGCAGACCAAGATAATCTATGAGGCGGCGTGACTGCGCTTCCTGGTCCTCGACCAGCGTTTCGTAGCGATTTTCGAAGATAAGGCCCGGAAAAACCTGGTTCCAATGCTGCATCAGGCGGTCATACTCGCGATAGTACAGGCCTAGTGTTTTCAGGTCGGTGTTGTAGCTGTGCCCCTCGCTGAAGTTGAGGACAAAGCAGGAGACGCAATTGTCGATGGCGTCACGACGGCAATGAATGATGCGTCCGTTGGGGAAGAGAAGCCCGATAAGGCCGATCAGTTCAAAATTGTGCGGCATCTTATCCACGACGCGAAGTGCGGCAGGCGCCCGTTCCCGCAAATAGGACAGATGCTCTTCGGCCAGCGTTCTGGACAGGTCTTCCGTGATCGACATGACTGGCTGGTGCAAATCTCCAGCCGATGATGTCTTGAGGCCGATCGCATTCGCGGCCCGCCTTAGTTTGCTAAGCTCCCCTGCACCATGAACATCGGGATGGCTGGCGCAGATCTGCTCGGTGAGCGTCGTCCCCGAGCGGGGCATGCCAACCACGAACACAGGCACTTCGGAAGGATTTCCATAGCCGGCCCTGGCAGCCAAAAAGTCCGGCGTGAAGGTTTCGATCATCGAATCGATCCACCGACGATACAAGTCAATGTCGAACTTGTAGCCGGAGGCCTGTTTCGCCCTGTTGAAATGGTCGAATGCCTCATGATAGCGCTTGAGGTCGTTCAGCACCTTGCCGGCGGCGAGATGGAGTTGCTGCGCGCCTTCCGAACCAAGCTTGGGATTGCCGAGTTCACGAAGGATGGATTGGAGCTCCTCGGGCTCCTCGGTGAACTTTCGCGTCTGTACAAGGTCGTTGTAGGCAGCCGGCACCCCAATACGGCGATCGATCGCTTCTTTCAGATAGTCGGCGGCTTCATCCATACGCCCTAAACCGCTGAGCGCGCCGGCCAGCCCGGCTCGCACCTTGGGATGATCGCGGTTGATTTTCAGCGCCTTCTCGTAAAGCGGCAAAGCCATGTCGGGCTTGTCAAACGCCGTGTAAGTGCGCCCCAATGCACAAAGTGCTTCGATAAGGCCGGGCTGCAGTTCCAAGGCGTACTGCATATGCCTGATTGCGGGCGAATACTCGCTGACCTTCACATAGGCCTCGCCCAGGCTGAGGTGGTAGTAGGGGTTTTTAGGTTCCTCGCCGACCGCCCGTGCGAAATATCGCAAGGCCCTCTCATCATCGTAGCCAAGGTATAAGGTCCCCAAGATGTACAAGGCGAGCGGATGGTTTGGCGTGCGCGCCAAAACCCGAAGGCATAGGTCCTGAGCCTCGTCGAGCCGCTTGGCGTGCTGAAAGGCATATGCCTGTTTCAGCAGCGCGTCGTCGGCCTGCGCACGCGACTGGGCGTTTCCTTTCTGCGGGCTCGCTAAAGGCTTCGCTATCGGCACCTTTGCTTTCGGCGCGGGTCCGGGCTTGATGTGCTTTGACCAAGCAGGTGGGAGTCGACTGTTCATGACATCTCGCTAGCAAAAAGAGATATCTCGCTAGCAAAAAGAGCGGGGGGAATCCAGCATGCTGGTTGCAGCCAAGGCGGGAGCTTGCGCGGCCAACTGTGCCGCGCTAGCAAGAAGGCCCTTTTCGAACGAGCCTTTGCCATGCGCCAGCGCCCTCCCCTCACGCCGATCGTCAGTGCGCTTCCCTCGACGGTGCCGTTTGTCGGCCCGGAGGCACAGGAACGTGATCGGGGCCGTGCGTTTCGCGCCCGCATCGGCGCCAATGAGAGTAGCTTTGGCCCTTCGCCGCGCGTCGTCGCCCGCATGGCCGGCCTCGCCCGCGACATGTGGATGTATTGCGACCCCGACAATCACGATTTGAAGGTGGCTGTCGCTGCGCATCTTGGCGTCAGTGCCGAAAACGTGGTGGTCGGCGAAGGCATAGACGGGTTGCTCAGCCTGGTGGCGCGCATGTATGTGGCGCCGGGCGCCGCGGTGGTCACCTCGCTCGGCGCCTATCCGACCTTCAATTTCCATATTGCCGGCGTCGGCGGCCGGCTGGTCGCGGTTCCCTACGAGAACGACCGGGAAAGCCTCGACGGCCTATCGGCTGCGGTGCGCAAAGAAAATGCGGCGCTGGTCTACCTGTCCAACCCGGACAATCCGATGGGCAGCTGGTGGGAAGCGGCCGAACTCAGCCGCTTTATCGAAGCCCTGCCGGAGACCACAATGCTGGTGCTCGACGAGGCCTATGGCGAACTGGGGCCGGCCTCGGCGCTGCCGCCGATCGATGTCGCGCAGCCGAACGTCATCCGCATGCGCACCTTCTCGAAGGCCTACGGGCTGGCCGGCATACGCTGCGGCTATGCGGTGGCCGAGGCCCAGGTGATCCGCGATTTCGAAAAGATCCGCAACCATTACGGCGTCAGCCGCATGGCGCAGATCGCCGGCGTCGAGGCGCTTGCCGATCAGGACTATCTCCAAAACGTGGTGGCGAGGGTCGCTGCCGGCCGCAGGCGCATCGCCGAAATAGCCGAGGCGAATGGGCTGAAGCCGCTGCCGTCTGCAACCAACTTCGTCACCATAGACTGCGGCGGCGACGGCGCCTTCGCGCTTAAAGTGCTGCAGGCGCTGCTGTCGCGCGATGTGTTCATCCGCAAGCCGATGGTGCCGGTGCTCGACCGCTGCATCAGGGTCAGCGTCGGCCTTGATCACGAGCTCGACATTTTTGCCGAGGAGCTGCCGGGCGCGTTGGCGGCCGCACGAGGGAACTGAGCATCGCAACGCCGTTGTTTCGGCAATGCCACTACTTCCCTTCCACACTGCGGTCACCGAGTAGGCACATGACCTGCTTCAAGCCTTCCCAGGCTCGGCGAACCCGTCGTTCGGTGCCAGGCCGGCCGTCAGCCGGGTGAGATCGCAATCCGCCGCCGCATGAAGTGCCTCCACCTCTGAAATGCCACTTGAATTAATTGAACGTTCGTTTTATTATTTTGTCTCTCGACGGGGTGGGACCATGGCGCGCACGACCGGATCGGACGGGGAAAAGACCGAAGCTGCGATCCGTGAGGCGGCGGTCAGCCTGATCGCGCGTCTTGGCTACGAGGCGACGTCGATGCGCCAGCTGGCCGCTGAGGTCGGCGTGCAGGCGGCGGCGCTCTACCGCTATTTTCCGACCAAGGAAGACCTCTTGTTCACGCTGATGCGCGAGCACATGGAAGCACTGATCGGGGCGTGGGACGCGGCGCGCCCGGCCGCGGCCGATCCGGCGACGCGGCTCGCCGCCTATGTCGAAAACCACATCGCCTTCCACATCGAACGCCGCCATTCGACCCATGTCTCGAACATGGAACTGCGCAGCCTGTCGCATGACCGCCTGACGCAGATCCTGCGCCTGCGCACGACCTATGAAAAGGAGTTGCGCGCCATTCTGCGCGACGGCGTAGAGGCCGGCGACTTCAGCGTCGAAGACACAGGGCTGACGGCCATGGCGCTGATCCAGATGATGACCGGCGTCATCGTCTGGTTCCGGCCGGGCGAGCGGCTATCGATCTCGGAGGTAACCGCCACATATCTTTCAATGACGATGCGCCTGGCTGGAGCAAAGGCCGGTGGCGCGACAACGACCTACAGCGCCGCAGCCGCTTCCGGCGAGCAAAGGACGTTGTAGCATTTTGATTTTGCGCGTGATCCGTGCCGAAATTGAATTCGATTTCGGGCCCATGCGCCGGGAGGAAAGGCATGTACACGCACACACTCAACTTTGGGCTTGACGAAGACATCGAGGCGCTGCGCGACCTGGTTCGTCGCTTCGCCCAGGAAAAGATTGCGCCGATCGCCGCCGAGATCGACCGCTCGAATGAGTTTCCGGCGCACCTGTGGGCCGAGCTCGGTGAGCTCGGCCTGCTCGGCATCACCGCCGATCCGGATTTCGGCGGCACCGGCATGGGATACCTCGCTCATGTCGTCGCGATGGAAGAGATTTCCCGCGCCTCGGCCTCGGTCGGCCTCTCCTACGGCGCCCATTCCAACCTCTGCGTCAACCAGATCAACCGCTGGGCGACGCCGGCGCAGAAGGAAAAGTATCTGCCTGCGCTGTGCACCGGCGAAAAGGTCGGCGCGCTGGCAATGTCGGAAGCCGGCGCCGGCTCCGACGTCGTATCGCTCAAACTGCGCGCCGAAAAGCGCAACGACCGCTACGTTCTCAACGGCACTAAGATGTGGATCACCAACGGCCCGGATGCCGAAACACTGGTCGTCTACGCCAAGACCGATCCGGAGCTCCATTCGCGCGGCATCACCGCGTTCATCGTCGAAAAATCGATGCCCGGTTTTTCCGTCGCGCAAAAGCTCGACAAGCTCGGCATGCGCGGCTCGAACACCGGCGAACTTGTGTTTGAGAATGTCGAAGTGCCGTTCGGCAACGTGCTTCACGAGGAAGGGCGCGGTGTCGAAGTGCTGATGTCGGGCCTCGATTACGAGCGCACGGTGCTCGCCGGCGGCCCGCTCGGGCTGATGACGGCGTGCCTCGATGTGGCGATCCCCTATGTGCACGAGCGCAAGCAGTTCGGTCAGCCGATCGGCGAGTTCCAGCTGGTGCAGGGCAAACTCGCCGACATGTATACGACGATGAATGCCGCGCGCGCCTATGTCTATGCCGTCGCCGCCGCCTGCGACCGCGGCCAGACGAGCCGCAAGGACGCCGCCGCTTGCGTGCTGTTCGCTGCCGAGAAGGCGACGCAGATGGCGCTCGACGCCATCCAGCTGCTGGGCGGCAACGGCTATATCAACGACTATCCGACCGGCCGGCTGCTTCGCGATGCCAAGCTCTACGAGATCGGCGCCGGCACCAGCGAAATCCGCCGCTGGCTGATCGGACGCGAGATCATGGCTGAGGGGGTATAAGATGGCTACGCTCCAGTCCCAGATCTCGCCCGCCTCCGACACTTTCCGCGCAAATGCCGAGCGCATGCGGGCGTTGGTCGCCGACATCGCGGAAAAGGCGGCAACCGTCGAGCGCGGCGGCTCGGAGGAAGCGCGTGAGCGCCACCAGAGCCGCGGCAAGCTTTTGCCGCGCGAGCGCCTCGCCCAGCTGCTCGACACCGGCTCGCCCTTCCTCGAAATCGGCCAGTTTGCGGCGTGGTCCATGTATGGCGAAGACATCTCATCGGCCGGCATCATCGCCGGCATCGGCCGCGTCGAAGGCACCGAAGTCATGGTCGTCGTCAACGACGCCACGGTGAAGGGCGGCACCTATTATCCGCTGACCGTTAAGAAGCATCTGCGCGCACAGGAAATCGCGCTGCAGAACAAATTGCCTTGCGTCTATCTGGTCGACAGCGGCGGTGCCAACCTGCCAAACCAGGACGAGGTGTTTCCCGACCGCGACCATTTCGGCCGCATCTTCTACAACCAGGCCAACATGTCGGCTTCAGGCATACCGCAGATCGCCTGCGTCATGGGCTCGTGCACGGCAGGCGGCGCCTATGTGCCGGCGATGTCGGACGAGACGATCATGGTGCGCAACCAGGCGACCATCTTCCTCGGCGGCCCGCCGCTGGTGAAGGCGGCCACCGGCGAGGATGTCAGCGCCGAGGAACTGGGCGGCGCCGATGCACACACACGGCTTTCCGGCGTTGCCGACCATTACGCGCTGGACGACGAGCACGCGCTGGCGATCGCACGCCGTATCGTCAAGAACCTGAATCGGAAGAAGGAGATCGGACTGGCACTTCGCGATCCGATTCCGCCGCTTCATGCAGCCGATGAGCTCTACGGCGTCGTGCCGACGGATCTGCGGCAGCCCTATGACGTGCGCGAAGTGATCGCGCGCATCGTCGACGGCTCCGAGTTCGACGAGTTCAAGCAGAATTACGGCACCACGCTGGTCACCGGCTTTGCCCATCTCAACGGCATGCCGGTCGGCATCATCGCCAACAACGGCGTGCTGTTCTCCGAAAGCGCGCTGAAAGGCGCACATTTCATCGAGCTGTGCTGCCAGCGCAAGATCCCGCTGATCTTCCTGCAGAACATCACCGGCTTCATGGTGGGGCGAAAATACGAGGCCGGCGGCATCGCCAAGGACGGCGCCAAGCTGGTGATGGCCGTCGCCACGGCTCGCGTGCCGAAGGTGACCATGATCATCGGCGGCTCGTTCGGCGCCGGCAATTACGGCATGTGCGGACGCGCCTATTCGCCACGCTTCCTGTGGATGTGGCCGAATGCCCGCATTTCGGTGATGGGCGGTGAGCAGGCGGCCACCGTGCTGGCCGTAGTCAAGCGCGAGGGGATCGAGCGCAAGGGCGGGGAATGGAGCGCGGAGGAGGAGGCAAAATTCAAGAAGCCGATCCTGATGAAATACGAGCATGAAGGCCACCCGCTCTATTCCTCCGCCCGGCTCTGGGACGACGGCATCATCGACCCGGCCAAGACGCGTGAGGTGCTGGCGCTCAGCCTTTCAGCCGCACTGAACGCCGAAATCGAGGAGACAAAGTTCGGCGTGTTCAGGATGTGAGATGAGCGAAATCGACCACAGGATTCGCGTTCATACCGGCGACATCACCAAGCTGGCGGTCGATGCCATTGTGAACGCCGCCAACTCGTCGCTGCTCGGCGGTGGCGGCGTCGACGGCGCCATTCACCGCGCTGCCGGGCCTGAACTTCTGACTGAATGCCGGACGCTGAATGGCTGCAAGGTCGGCGACGCCAAGCTTACCAAAGGCTACAGGCTTCCGGCACGCTACGTCATCCACACGGTCGGGCCGGTCTGGCACGGAGGCGGAAAAGGTGAAGCCGAGTTGTTGGCTTCCTGCTATCGCCGGTCGCTCGAACTCGCCGCTGCCAAGGGGTGCCGGACGGTGGCATTTCCGGCGATCTCGACCGGTGTATACCGATATCCAAAGGACCAGGCGACGCAGATCGCCGTTGGCACGGTGAGCGCCTTCATCGGCCACAACGCGCTTCTGGAAACCGTCACCTTCTGCTGCTTCGACCAGCAGACGGCAGAACTGTACCGGCAAACCGTTGCTGCCCTGGCGAAGGGTGATCTGCACCGATGAAAAGTACGATCCACATTATTCAGACTCATTTTCAACCAGGGTACTGGTCACGCGGAAAAATTGCGGCTATTGCTCTTTGCAAATACCAATGGGGATTGGGCGAAGATGAGACTGCGACTTTTTCAGAAAACAACTGTATCTATACTTGCGGGGTTGCTTATATTAGCGGCGCCAGGCGTTGGCACAGCGGAATCGCTGGCGGGAAGCAAGGGCGACCGCCGTTTCGCAGTCCATTTTCCGCCAGGTTCGACGGGAGACTGCCCGAAGGCCTACAAAGCCTATGTTGCAGCCAGCGGGCATTCCGCTTATGCCACGAGCTTTTATTCGCGCGTGGTCGACCTCTATATCATCTGTGGCTCGAGACTCAATGCGCCGTCCCAGAAGGCTGCGGAAGAGATGGCGCTGCGCAACTGTCAGTCCGGCTTGACGAGGTGGAAGGTCAAGACCGCCAGCGGCGGCTGCGCGATCGCGGCGTCGAAGTAGGCGCTGCTTCCACTCCTTGTTCTTGCGAGACAAGGACAGGCTGGCGGGCCGGACATCTCCCCCTCAAGGGGGGAGATCGGCTGTCGCTATTGCTTCCGCCAAACTGCGACGTTGAAAGTTCGACTGGAGGGCGCAGCTACCAATCTCCCCCCTTGCGGGGGAGATGTCCGGCAGGACAGAGGGGGGTGTTCAAGCGCCCTACCCCCCGCGGGGTTCGAACCTTACTCGCGGAGGCTCCATGTTCGCCAAGATCCTGATTGCCAATCGCGGCGAGATCGCTTGCCGGGTGATCCGCACGGCACGCAAGATGGGCGTGCGCACGGTCGCGGTTTATTCGAATGCCGATGCGAAGTCGCTGCATCTCGAGATGGCCGACGAGGCGGTGCATATTGGCTCCTCGCCTGCCGGCGAAAGTTATTTGCGCGGCGACAAGATTGTCGCGGCGGCTTTGGCCACCGGCGCGGAAGCCATCCATCCGGGCTACGGCTTCCTCTCGGAGAACCCTGACTTCGTCGACCAGGTGACGGCTGCGGGGCTCGTCTTCATCGGCCCGTCAGCGGCCTCAATCCGCGCCATGGGGCTGAAGGACGCGGCCAAGCGGCTGATGGAGAAGGCCGGCGTGCCTGTTGTGCCGGGCTATCACGGCGAGGCGCAGGAGATCGTGCTACTCGCCTCCAAGGCACGCGAGATCGGCTATCCCGTGCTGATCAAGGCGCGCGCCGGCGGCGGCGGCAAGGGCATGCGGCGCGTCGAACACCCCGACGACTTTTCCGAGGCGCTGTCTGGTGCACGGCGCGAGGCCAAGGCCGCTTTCGGCGACGACCGCGTGCTGGTCGAGAAATATATCGACAAGCCGCGCCACATCGAGGTTCAGGTATTCGGCGACACTTTCGGCAACGTCGTGCATCTCTACGAGCGCGACTGCTCGGCGCAGCGCCGCCACCAGAAGGTGATCGAGGAAGCCCCTGCCCCCTCGATGACGCCAGCATTGCGCAAGGCGATGACGGAGGCGGCGGTGAAGGCCGCCAAGGCGATCAACTATTTCGGCGCCGGCACGATCGAGTTTATCGTCGATGCCTCGCAAGGGCTGAAGGCCGACCGCTTCTGGTTCATGGAGATGAACACCCGCCTGCAGGTCGAGCATCCCGTCACCGAAATGGTCACAGGCATCGACCTGGTCGAATGGCAGTTGCGGGTAGCGTCCGGCGAGAAGCTGCCGAACACGCAGAGCGAGATCACGCTCTCCGGCCATGCCTTCGAAGCGCGCATCTATGCCGAGGACGCGGCAAAGGGTTTTTTGCCGGCGACGGGCACGCTGCATCACCTGAAATTTCCGGATACCGCGCCCGAGGGCGCCAGCATGCGGATCGAGACCGGCGTGCGGGCCGGCGATGCCATCTCGCCGTTCTACGATCCAATGATCGCCAAGCTGATCGTGCACGGCAAGAGCAGGCAGGCGGCGCTCGAAGCGCTGGGCATAGCCCTTTCGCAGACCGAGATCGCCGGCTCGACCGTCAACACCGCCTTTCTCGCTGCTCTTGCCGCTGATGCGGACTTTTCGGCAGGCGATGTCGATACCGGCCTGATCGGCAGGCATCAGCAAGCGCTGACCGCAGTCCCGCCGCCGAGCAGCGAGATCGTCGCCGCAGCCGCATTTGCGGCGTCCGGCTCCGGGGCTCAGGCGCCGTCCAACGATCCGTGGTCGTCGCTTGCCGGTTATTCGCATTTCCACACTGTTCCGCGGCGCACGCGGCTACGATACGGCGATGATGAGATCGTCGCGCTTGTGTCGGTGCGGCCGGACAAGCGCTTCCAAGTGGCACTGGACGCACCTTATGACAGCGCCAGTCCGCTCGATCTTCGCGCCGCCCCTCGCCTCGCCCGCTGGCCAGGCCATGTCACTGTCTTTTCGGGCGCCATCGGCTACAGCTTCGCGGTGCCGGACCCGCTGGCGAGGGCCGACGAAATCGCCGCCGGCTCTGACAGCCTGCGCGCGCCGATGCCGGGCCTGGTCAAGCTGGTGCGCGCGGCAAGAGGCGACGCCGTCATCAAGGGTCAGCCGCTGTTGATCCTGGAAGCGATGAAGATGGAGCACACGATTTCCGCCACTCATGACGGGACGATCGCCGAGATCGCGGCGGAGGGTGCACAAGTCACCGACGGGACCGTGCTGGTGCGTTTTGCCGAGGAAGCCCACGTCTGACCGCTGTTCCTTCATCCACGAGGCGACGTCGAAGACACGCGCCACAAACGCGTGCCCAAAATGAAAATGGCCGGGTCTGCCCGGCCATCTCCGATGGTCGCTAAGCGACGCCGGCGATTTACGGCTGGATCGGCGCGTATTTGCCGTCGTGCCACTGGTTGATGTCGTAGCTGACGTTCTTGAGGTCGCCCTTTTCATCGAAAGTGACAGGGCCGACGACGGTGCTGATCGGCTCACCATTCTTCAGCGCTTCGGCGACCTTGGCCGGGTCGTCGCTGCCGGCGCGCTTGATACCCTCGGCAAAGGCCTGGATCACGGCATAGGAGAACAGCGTGAAGCCCTCGGGCACGAAGCCGCCCGCCTTGATCTTTTCGATGGCTTCCTTGGCTTCGGGCTTCGCCTGCGGATCCGACGGGAAGACAAACATGGTGCCTTCGCCGGCCGGACCGGCGACCTGCCAGAATTCCGGCGTGGCGATCGAGTCCGGCATGATCAGCTGATACTTCAGGTTCTGTTCCGCCGACTGGCGCAGGATGAGGCCGGCTTCGGGGTGGTAGCCGCCGAAATAGACCACATCCGCCTTCAGGTCCTTGAGCTTTGTGACAAGTGCCGCGTAGTCTTTTTCACCGGCGTTGATGCCCTCGTAAAGGATCTCTTTGAGACCGTTCTGGTTCATCGTTGCCTTGACGGCGTCGGCGACGCCCTGCCCATAGGCGCTCTTGTCGTGCATGATAACGACGTTCTTGCCGGCATACTTCTTGGCGATCCATGGACCGATGAAAGCGCCCTGCGCATCGTCGCGCGTATAAAGGCGCATGATCGTCGGCCAGCCGGCTTTCGCGGCCGCGTCGGTCAGCTCTGGATTCGACGAAGCCGGACTCATCATCAGCGCCCCGGCTTCGGCATAGACGGCCGAGGCCGGAATGCTTGAGCCCGAGCAGGCATGCCCATCGACGAACTTGACGCCGTTGGCAATGATGCGGTTGGCGACCGAAACCGCCTGTTTCGGATCGCACTGGTCATCCTGGACGTCGAGCTTGATCTGGCGGCCTTCGACACCTCCAGCCGCGTTGATCGCGTCGGCCGCGGCTTGCGCTCCCTGCTTGAACTGGTCGCCGATGGTGGCAAGCTGTCCGGTCATTGGTCCGACCACCGAAAAGGTGATGTCTTCGGCGAACGCAACCGGCGCGCTCATCATCAGGCCGACTATGGCCACGCTCAAAATACCCAACTTTTTCATGGTGATACAACTCCTCCACTCTCGCGCGACCGCTCCGGCCGCGCCTCTTCCAGAGTGGCCGGGAGAATCTCACCCTTCGCCAAGCCTGTCTAGGCGCATCGGCGGCACTCAGTTGGGCCTGAAGCCTTTCTGTTTGACCATGATCTTTTCCAAAAACCGGTTTCCACTTTTGGGATCATGGTCAGAAAACGCAAAAGCCGCGCCTGCCTTGTTCCGGCCGGTCGCGGCTTTGTCGATCGAACAATCCCGAACGCTCACGCGCCCGAAAACCGCTCGCCTTCCCTGTCCGTCGCGCAGCCTGGCTGTATCCGGCCTGCCGCGTTCTTGTCATTGTTGGTTCGACCGTCTTGCGCGGCCTTGTTCTTGCCGGTCCGGCCGTCTTGCGCGGCCTTGACCTGAAGCGTCCCTGTCGGTGATCTCGGTGCCTGATGAACTCGGGCCAACTTAGTGCATCGTCATCCATTCGCGGGCTTCGCGCAGTGCCTTGGCGATCTCGACCTTCGACATGGCGGCCGACAATTCCGAGCGCAGTTCCGCAGCGCGGACCGAACCCTTGATCGCAGCAATATTGAACCATTTGTGGGCGGCGACGACATCGGTCTCGCAGTCGCGGCCGGTCGCATACATCATGCCCAGTTCGAAAAGAATGTCGGCCTGGGCAGTTGCCCCCATGGCGCCGAAGCCGGCTTCAGGCATTTCAAAACGTGCCATTTCAATCCCCTGTTCTAGCCCCTGTCAGGCTCCCGAGAGCTGCCTCGTTCTGTCCCTTGGTATCTGTTGGTAAACCTTGGGGGTGGCCGCTCTTTCGATGTTTTCGAGAATGAACCGGAGGCTTGAATCCGTCGTTAAGTGGCGTGCTTAATTTGAGGAAAACAAAGCTAAAACAAGAGGTAAACGCGAGAATTCGTTAAGGATGCAAAGCCAGCAATTTCGCCGGTTTACACTAAATTTGACGAAAATTTGCGAGGCGAAGATCAAGACTCCGCTAACCACGGGAGACAAAGATGGAGTTGCGAACGTTTCATTTCTCACCGATGAGACCGCTTCGGGCGACCAGAAAATCCTGAAGTCTTCCGCAGCGGCACCGCTTTTGTTTTGCCAGGACGTGAATTAGCTTACGTTTGCGTAAAAGGCAGACCGGCGGGCGGAACATCCGGCCGGATTTCCACAGGGAGGACAAACATGTTTCGCGAAATCAGCATGGCCTTGGCGGCCACATTGATCATGGCCGGCGCGGCTTGGGCCGATCCGATCGAAGGCAACTGGAAAACGCAGGCCGGCGCGACCGCCGCCATCGCGGGCGGCAGCGGCGCATTTTCCATCACACTCAAATCTGGCAAGTTTGCCGGTAAGCGCATCGGTTCGTTTAAGGTGTCCGGCGCCAATAAATATACGGGCACCATAACCGACCCGGAGACCGACAAGACCTATTCGGGCAAGGCCTCGGTCTCAGGCGCTTCGCTCAAGATGAGCGGCTGCGTGCTCGGCGGGCTGATTTGCAAGAGCCAGACTTGGCACAAGCTCTGATCGTTTCCACCGCCATAAATTGAAAACGGGGCCGCGAAGGCCCCGTTTTTGTTTGCGCCGTCTGTTTGAGACGCCGGATCGATCGGGCGGGCCTCGCCTTCTGCGCCCTAGCTAACAGCAATCTCTGTGCATCCTTCGTCCCAGTCACCAAGATTTGGGGGCAGCAAGACTGCGGGCCGGCAGCAAGACTGCGGCGACGCTCGTGGCCGGCGACCGCGCGGTGGCGGCGGCACTCAACACTCCGTCGATAAATTTGAACCGCAGATGAACGCCGGCATCAGAACCGGTTCAGTTGCATTAGGGCATTCTCATGCGTGTTGAAGGAGACACCACGCAATGTTCGCCCGCCGCTTCACCATCGTCTGCCTGCTGATGAGCCTGTTCGGCATGTTGTTCGCCATCCTGGTCGCCGAGGCCGGCCGCCCGGCCCGTGCCTGGGATGAAGCCAGTTCCAACGCCTGCCGGTTCGGTTGCATGAACCAATTTCGCCGCTGAACCGACAAAGACCCGAGAAAGAAAAAAAGCAAAAGCCATGAACCGCATCGTCGCCAACACCCTCAAGGCCCTTCGGCTTCTGCCGCGGGCGGCGCTCATCCTGACGGTCCTTGCAGCGCCGGTTCTGGCCGTGCCCACGATGCGCGCCGATGCCGGCTCGACGATCGAAGCGCCGGCGTTGAAGAAGAACGGCGTCGGCTTTGTGTTGTTGGTCAGCCTGCGGCGAGGCTAGGCCAATCGGCCTTCATTGAATCCATTCAATAATGAAAAACGACCCTTTGGCCCCTCCCAACCGTATTGCCAAGCCTCTATATTGGGTCATGGAAAAGCGAATCTATCCCCAAGCCATAGACTCAGTCGTGATGCCAGAGCCGTTTGGCCGGCAGATCTTCAATGATGCCGGAAAGGCCGTCGCGGCCCTGCAGGCTCTCTACGACCGCAACACCAAATTCCTGCGCGATTCGTTTACGGCGCTCGCCGCAGGCGGCGACAACAACAAGCGCTACCGGGCCTTTTACCCCGAGGTCGGCGTCACCACGACTTCGTTCACCCAGATCGACTCGCGGCAGGCTTACGGCCATATGCCGACGCCTGGGCATTTCTCGACCACCATAACCCAGCCCGCCCTTTTCGAACGCTATCTCATCGAACAGCTTCGCCTGATCATGCGCAATCACGGCGTTCCGGTCACGGTTTCGGAATCGACGACGCCCATTCCGCTGCATTTCGCGTTCCTGGAAGGCTCCCATGTCGACGGCGCGGCAGCCGAGCGCATCAGGCGGCCGATCCGTGACCTGTTCGACGTGCCGGATCTCGACGGCACCGACGACCAGATCGCCAACGGCACGTTCGAAGTGGCTTTAGGCGAAGCCAGGCCGCTGGCGGCGTTCACGGCGCAACGCATCGACTACTCGCTGCACCGGATGTCGCACTATACGGCGACCAGTCCCCAGCATTTCCAGAATTTCGTGCTGTTCACCAACTACCAGTTCTACATCGACGAATTCGTCGCCCGTGCGCACGAGCTAATGGCGAAAGGCGGCGGCGGATACGTCGAATTCGTTGAGCCGGGAAATGTCGTCACCAAGGCTGGACAAAGCGCGCCTAGCCATGGCGTGGCGCCGCCGCGCCTGCCGCAGATGCCGGCCTATCATCTGAAGAAGCCGAACCATGGCGGCATCACGATGGTCAATATCGGCGTCGGCCCCTCCAACGCCAAGACGATCACCGACCATATTGCGGTGCTCAGGCCGCATGCCTGGGTGATGCTCGGCCATTGCGCCGGGCTGCGCAACACCCAGGCACTGGGCGACTATGTGCTGGCGCATGCCTATGTGCGGGAAGACCATGTTCTGGACGATGATCTTCCGGTGTGGGTGCCGATCCCGCCGCTGGCCGAAATCCAGGTGGCGCTGCAGGAGGCGGTCGCCGAAGTCACCGGCCTTTCCGGCTACGACCTCAAGCGTATCATGCGCACCGGCACCGTCGCCACCATCGACAACCGCAACTGGGAGCTGCGCGACCAGCGCGGGCCGGTGCAGCGGCTGTCGCAGTCACGGGCGATTGCGCTCGACATGGAATCGGCGACGATCGCGGCCAATGGCTTCCGTTTCCGCGTGCCCTATGGCACGCTGCTTTGCGTGTCCGACAAGCCCCTGCATGGCGAATTGAAGCTGCCCGGCATGGCGACCGAGTTCTACAAGCGCCAGGTGGCACAGCATTTGACCATCGGCATCAGGGCGATGGAAAAGCTGGCCGAGATGCCGATGGAACGGTTGCATTCGCGCAAGCTCAGAAGCTTTTCGGAAACGGCATTCCAGTAGCACCGCTCGATCGACCGGAGCATGGCCGGAGCTTGGTAAGAGCGCAGCAGGGTTTGCCATCTTGATTGGGCCGCATTTCTACCGATAAGCAAAGTAGATGGCACGCGTTCGAAACATGATGACATCGGCGGCATTCGTCGCAATGCTCGGCTGCTCGGTCGCGCTGGTGGCTGGGTTTTTCGGAACGCTGCATCCGGCCTTCGATTCCTTCGCTCATTTCCGCGTTCATCTTGCCGTGCTGATGGCGCTTTGCGCGCTGCCCTTGCTCGTGACCTCGTTTCGCCTGCAGGCCGCCGCAGCGCTGCTCTTTGCGGGGGCTGCCTTTGCCACCACGTCGAACACCCTGCCAGTGCCCCGCCTGTGGCCAGTCCAGGCAGCCTACGAAGCCAACCCCGACGACCAGCCCGTTTACCCCGGCGACCAGTCGGTCTATCCCGGTGACAAGGCGGTCTACCGCCTGCTTCAGATGAACCTGCGGTTCGACAACCCAACGCCTGAAAAGGTACTGTCGCTGATCGGCCGGACCCAGCCTGATGTGATTACCCTCGAGGAGGTATCCGAAATGTGGAAGGCGAAGCTTGGCCTTCTCGCCAGCGCCTATCCCTACCGGATACTCTGCCCTTACCCAAATGGCGTGTTCGGCGTTGCGCTGCTGTCGAGAAGACCGTTTGCCGCCGGCACGCAACCGCGCTGCGACAGGCGCGGCGCGATGGCCATCGCGACGGTCGATTTCGGCGGAACCGACGTCGACGTGGCCGCCGTGCACCTCACCTGGCCATGGCCGCGCAACCAATCACGGCAGATCGGCGGATTGTCGGAAGAATTCGCATCGCTTGGCGAGACATCGATCATGGCAGGCGACTGCAATGCAGTGCCGTGGAGCGCCGCCGTGCGGCGCGTTGCAGATCTTGGCAAACTGACCGTGGCGCCTTCGCCGGGGCCGACCTGGCTCTATATCGAACTGCCGGATTTCCTGCGCTTCGCCGGACTGCCGATCGACCAGGTTTTCAGCAAGGGCGCGGTTCTCATCCATTCGGTGTCGAGGCTGGAAGGCACCGGCTCCGACCATCTTCCGCTGATGGTGGAATTCTCGCTCAGGCCGGAACAGAAAAAGCCGGTCGACGAAGATGAAACTGCGACCGCATCCATGACACAGAACGGCAAGACTCGAAGCTGAGCGCCTACTGCTTGCGCAACAGGGCACCGACGAGGTGCTCGACATGGCCGCCGTCGCGATGCTCGCGCGCGTCGAAAGCGTTCTGTTTTGCCTCGTATTCGGCATAGACAGCCTTGATCCGGCGCCTCGCCTCGCGATGCGTCTTGCTGCAAACCCAGTTGTCGGCAAACTCCAGTCCCGTGATCGATTTCTCGGTGGCCCGCATCATTGTCCTGGCGATGCGGCCGTGGTTATGCTCGTGGGCACGAACGCCCGCGAAAAACCGCTTCCAACGCTTCTGAAGCGCCGGCGTCGCGGCTGAGACCATGCGGGGTAAGGTGTAGGTGAGATCGAGTGTCCCATTGGCCTGCCGCAGACGGCAGACACCACCCTCCCTGCTGACCTCAAGATCCCAACTTACGGTATAGGCGGTCAGCGCGATGGCGTGCGTCATGAAGCCGTGCCGCTTCGGACCCTTGCGGTCCATGGCCTCGATCAGGGCGGCGCCCGTGGTTCCTGATACGTCGTAGGTCCGGGTCTTGACCAGCACCTTCGTGTCAGCCGATGCCGACGGTGCAAAGCCGCACAAGGCGCCAATCGCCACAAGGCACGTCAGAACCGCCAGGCGCATGGTCATCTCTCCGGTCAGAAGGGAAAGGAACCACAAGCGCCGCGCCGCTTCAACTTTTTTTAGATGCTGCAAATATAAAGGGCCTTCACGGGCTTTCATTGGTCGACGGCGGACGGCCGGCACAGCGGTTCTGGCGGACTACATGTTCTTGTTGGGCTACATGTTCTGGTAGACCGGTCCCTCACCACCTTGTGGCGGCACCCAGGTTATGTTTCGGTTCGGGTCCTTGATGTCGCAGGTCTTGCAGTGGACGCAGTTCTGCGCGTTGATGACGAAGCGCACGTCCTTCGCCTCGGGATCGGCGGCGGCGTTGCCATCCTTGTCGACCCATTCGTAGACACTGGCCGGGCAGTAGCGTGTCGATGGCCCGGCATAGATATCGTGTTCGGAACGCTGCTGCAGATCCATATCCGCGACCAGCAGGTGGACAGGCTCGTTTTCCTCGTGGTTGGTGTTGGAGAGAAACACCGAGGACAGGCGGTCGAAGGTGAGCACGCCGTCCGGCTTCGGATAGGCGATCTTCTTATGCTTGGCGGCCGGTTCCAGCGTTGCATAGTCGGCCTTGCCGTGCTTCAGCGTGCCGAAAGGCGAGAAGCCGAACAGGGTGTTCAGCCACATGTCGAGGCCGCCAATGCCGACGCCGACGACGGTGCCGAAGCGCGACCACAATGGCTTGACGTTGCGCACCTTCTTCAAATCCTTGCCGATATCGGTCGCCCGCCATGCCGCCTCGTAAGTGGCCAGTTCGTCATTGGCACGGCCGGCGCCGATCGCCTCGAAGACGTGCTCCGCCGCCAGCATTCCGGAGAGCACGGCATTGTGCGAGCCCTTGATGCGCGGCACGTTGACGAAGCCGGCAGCACACCCAATCAGCGCGCCACCGGGAAAGGACAGTTTCGGCACCGACTGCCAGCCGCCCTCGGTGATGGCACGGGCGCCATAACCCAGCCGCTTGCCGCCCTCGAATGTGCCTTTGATCGCCGGGTGGGTCTTGAAGCGCTGGAATTCATCGAAAGGCGACAGATAGGGGTTCTTGTAGTTGAGGTGGACGACGAAGCCGACCGCCACCTGGTTGTCTTCCAGATGGTAGAGGAAGGAGCCGCCGCCGGTCTTCGTGTCGAGCGGCCAGCCGAAGGAATGCTGGACAAGGCCTGGCCGGTGGTGCTCCGGCTTGACCTGCCAGAGCTCCTTGAGGCCGATGCCGTATTTGCCGGGCTCGCGGCCGTCGGAAAGATGGTATTTGGCGATCAGTTGCTTGGCCAGCGAGCCGCGCGCGCCCTCGCCGATCAGCACATATTTGCCCATCAGCGCCATGCCCGGCGCGAAGCCCGGGCCATGCGTGCCGTCTTTCTCGACGCCCATATCGCCGGTGACAACGCCGGTGACCGCGCCCTCGTCACCGTAAATGAGGCCCACCGCGGCAAAGCCCGGGTAGATCTCGACGCCCAGCGCCTCGGCCTTGGTCGCCAGCCAGCGGCAAACATTGCCGAGCGAAACGATGTAGTTGCCGTGGTTGTTCATCAGCGGCGGCATCAGGATGTTGGGCAGACGGAATGAACCGGCGGGGCCGAGGACCAGGAAATGGTCTGCCGTAACCGGCGTCTTGAACGGATGTCCTTCTTCGTCACGCCAGCCCGGCAGCAGCCGGTCGATGCCGATCGGGTCGACTACGGCGCCGGACAGGATGTGGGCGCCGACTTCGCCGCCCTTTTCCAGGACGACGACGGAAAGCTCGGGATTGACCTGCTTGAGACGGATCGCAGCGGCGAGGCCGGCTGGACCAGCGCCGACGATGACCACGTCGAATTCCATGCTTTCGCGTTCGATCTCGCTCATCAACCCCTCACTGGCTGCCGCATTTGCGCATCTTGCTGGCTTATCCGCTGCATAGCGCATCAATTCGCGACGCGAAACCGGCGCTGATGTGACAATGCCGATTTCGTCGAAAAGTCGCGCATCGTACTACAAAATCACGGTTGCGGTCCCCGGAATATCGATCCGGGCCAGGCCCCATTTTAAGGAGAGCCGGCGCCCTGACGTTTTTAATTGTTCGACGGCTTGCTTATCGGCCATACTTCGCACCATGCGCATATACGGGCCAATTGGCTTTTCATCGACGCGCTTTTTTTCCGCGCCCGGACGGATTTGCCGGGGGCTCGTTTTGGCCCTTTTGCCGCTGGCGCCCGTTGGCGCCCATGCCGAGCCGCAGAGGGTCTGGGCGGCCGGAGCCTACTCCTTTTCCGACGAGCTGGGCGGCTTCCGCATCACCAGCGCCTCGGGCATCGGGACAAAGGAGGACCCGCTTGTCATCACCGAAGAGCTGAACTCGGCAACACCGGTGACACTGACTATCCGCACGACGAAGCCGATCCAGCCCTTCGGCACCGCGGGCCAATTTGCCAACGGCCTCATGTATATGCGCATCGACGTGCTCAACAACAGCGGCCAGGCCTGGGTCGAGTTCCAGTTCGAGCTCCAGGAGGTGCTCCACCGGCCGAGCGTGTTCGGCGACGGCCTGTCATTCGATCAGCGCAACAAGACGCCTGACAACATCTGGTCGAGCAGCTTTGCCGATTTCGATCGCGACTTCGAACCCTATGATCGGCTGCTGTTCAAGAGTGGCAAGATCGACCCGCTGAAGACAGCAAAATTCGATTACCTGATCACCGACTACACACCGCGCTGGACGTTCTATCTGGTGCAGGATCCGCGTATACCGTCGAGCTAAGGGTCCTGTTATGTCGTTCCCCAAAACCGCTACGCACCCTCGGGTCAGGCCCGAGGGCATACTTTGGGCGACATGCATTACTTGCAAATTCCTGCTGCGCGGCCGAATGTGAAAGCATGACTGCCGTTCCCCGAGACAACCGACCTGCTATCGCCGACCTTTTGGCCTTTTACGCCAGCGCGGGCGTCGATGAAGCGCTCGAGGAGGAGCCGCTGAACAGGTTTGCCGAGGCTGCGTCAAAGCCACCTGAGCGAGCGCCGGCGACGGTTACGCCGCCAGCTGGTGGGAGCGCCGCACTGCCACGCTCGACAAGCCTGTCACGCGCCGGAATGGGCGAAAGGCAAGCTGCGGCACCGGCGGTGCGCGCCCCGTCCGGTGCGGCGACGGTGCCCGACGAGCAGCAAGCGGCATTGGCGCGGCAATTGGCAACGACTGCGACGAGCCTGGACGAGCTTCGCCAGCACATGGCCGCATTCGACGGCTGCAATCTCAAATTCACCGCCAAGAACCTGGTGTTCGCCGACGGCAATCCGAATGCCGCGGTGATGCTGGTCGGCGAGGCGCCCGGCCGCGACGAGGACCTCGAGGGATTGCCGTTCGTCGGCCGCTCGGGCCGGCTGCTCGACCGAATGCTGGCCGCGATCGGGCTCGACCGGACCTCGGCCTACATCGCCAATGTCATCCCCTGGCGGCCGCCGGGCAACCGCACGCCGACACCGCACGAGACCGAGATTTGCCGGCCATTCATCGAACGGCAGATCGAGCTGGTCAATCCGAAGGTGCTGGTCAATCTGGGCGGCCCCTCGGCAAAGACCTTGCTCAACACCACCGAGGGCATCCTGCGGCTGCGCGGCAATTGGCGCGTCCACACGACCGCCTCCGGTATTGCCATTCCCGCCATGCCGACCCTTCACCCGGCCTATCTCTTGAGAACCCCCGCGCACAAGAAGCTGGCGTGGCGGGATTTCCTCGAGGTGAAAGCGACGCTGCGGGCGCTCGGTTGAGGTGGGGCGCAGCTTCCCTTCTCCCCTTGTGGGAGAAGGTGGATTGGCGCGTAGCGCCAAGACGGTCGAGGGGTGCTGGAAGAAACGAGGCGCTGATAATTCTGTCGCCGTGCGCCAGCTTCTCGACTTGGATGAGGGTGTTCGCCAAACTGGAACACCCCTCATTCGACCGAGCTTCGCTCGGCCACCTTCTCCCACAAGGGGAGAAGGAAAGGGCTTCATCTATAACCTGCCCGGTAATTGAAATACATCCGCTGCCGGCCTAGTCATCCGCTCATGACAGCAACCCAGACTTCCGCCGGCAGCCTCATTCGCGAGTGGCGCACGCGCCGGCGCATGAGCCAACTCGATCTCGCCATGGAAGCCGAAATCTCGCAACGGCATCTGAGCTTCGTGGAAAGCGGCCGCGCGGCGCCCTCGCGCGAAATGGTGCTGCATCTGGCCGAGCAGCTGTCGATCCCGCTGAGGCAGCGCAACCAGCTCCTGCTGGCCGCGGGGTTTGCCCCTAGTTTCAGCGAGCGTTCGCTCACCGATGCCTCGCTGGCGCCGGCGATGGCAGCCGTCGAGATCGTGCTCAAGGGGCACGAACCCTTCCCAGCGCTCGCTGTCGACCGGCACTGGAACCTGGTATCGGCAAACGCCGCCATCGGCCCGTTCCTCGCCGACGTCGCCGAGGCGTCCTTGCTGACGCCGCCGGTCAATGTGCTGCGGCTCAGTCTGCACCCCGGTGGCGTCGCGCCGCGCATCGTCAACCTCGCCGAATGGCGCGCGCATCTTCTCGATCGGCTGAAACGCCAGAACGACGCCACTGGCGATCCGGTTCTGGTCGAACTGGAGCGCGAGCTTCGGACCTATCCGTCCGGCCTGAACGGCGCACGGCCGGTGCCGGTCGAGCCGAACGCGATCGTGCACCCGCTGCGGCTTGCGCATGGCGATGCCGTGCTGTCGTTCATCAGCACCATCACCGTGTTCGGCACGCCGCTTGACGTGACGCTGTCGGAGCTGGCGATCGAATCCTTTTTCCCCGCCGACGAGCAAACGCGGACGGTGCTGGTGCGATTGGCGAAGGAACGGGCCGAGCCGTCCTGATCATCCTTGCGGTGGGGCCGCCTGGCGAGTGCGGGCACGTTCGAGGCCAAGCTGACGCTCGCGCCAGATGATGAAGATGCCGGCGGCAACGACGATCAGGCCGCCGATGAGCATATGAACCGTCGGGATGTCGCCGAAAACGAGATAGCCGACGACTATGCCAAGCAGCATCGACGTGTATTCGAAGGGCGCCACGACCGAGGCCTCGGCATGGCGATAGGCTGCCGTCATCAGAATCTGAGCGACCCCGCCGCAAAAGCCTGCAGCAATGAGAAGGCCCGCCTGGACCGGGGTCAGCGCCTGCCAGCCGAACGGCAGCGAAAGCAACGCCAGGATGCTCGCCGTTACCGAAAACCACAGCACGATAGTTGCCGTCGGCTCGCTCTGGACGAGGTTGCGCACCAGCAGCATGGCCACGGCCGAAATCGCTGCCGCGACCAGGGCGGCAATGACGCCGAGCACCTCCTGATCGCCGAGTGCTGCGCCCGAACCCAGCAGCGTCAGTTCCGGCCATGAGATGACTAGCACCCCGAGCAGTCCGACCGCAACCGCGCTCCAGCGATAGACGCGGATCGCCTCGCCGAGGAAAATCGAACTGAACACCACCACCAGCAGCGGCTGTGCGTAGTTCAGCGTGATCGCCTCGGGCAGCGGCAGCCGTGTCAGCGCAAAGAAGCCGAGCCCCATGGCGCAGACGCCGACAACCCCGCGCGCAATGTGGTTGAGCGGGCGTTTGGTCGAGAACGCGGTGCCAAGCTTTCCCTGGAAGGCCAGGAAGACGACGATCGGAAAGATGGCGAAGAAGGAGCGGAAGAAGACGATCTGGCCGGCCGGCAACGTGCCCGCCGCCTTGATGCAAGAGGACATGCCGACAAACACCGCCACCGACACGATCTTGAGCATTATCCCGGTCAGCGTGTTGTGCCCGCCGGGAGGGTCCGTCGGGTTCACTTAGCAGCTGCTTCCTGGATCGCTGCCCAGATGCGCGCCGGCGTCGCCGGCATGTCGATATGTCTGATACCGTAGGCGCGATAGAGCGCATCCGTCACCGCGTTGAGCGCGGCCGGCGTTGCTCCGATCGTGCCCGCCTCGCCTGCTCCCTTGATGCCCAGTGCATTGGTGGTCGAGGGCACGTTGCGGGTCTCGAAATGGAAGAACGGCAAATCGTCGGCGCGCGGCATGGCATAGTCCATGAAGCTCGCCGTCAACAACTGCCCGTCTTGGTCATAGACCGTGTTCTCGGTCAGCGCCTGCCCGATGCCCTGGACGACACCGCCATGCACCTGGCCAGCCAGCAGGATCGGGTTCACGGTGACGCCGAAATCGTCGACGATCGTATAGCGGACAATCTCCGTCATGCCGGTGTCGGGATCAATCTCGACCTCGCAGATGTGGGTGCCGTTCGGATAGGTGCATTCGTCCTGCACGAATTCGCCAAAGCCCTTGAGATCGTCCGGGTTCTTGGCGGCCTTGGCGATGGCCGAAAAATCGATCATGCGGTCGGTGCCGACGATGCGGGCAGCGCCGTTGGACAATTCGATGTCGTCGGCCGACGCTTCCAGCTCATCCGCTGCGATGCGCTTGATCTTGTTGGCCAGATCCTCGCCCGCGCGAGAAGCTGATACACCGCCAAGGGGTATGGAGCGCGAGCCGCCGGTGCCGCCGCCGGCCTTCAGCTCGTCGGTGTCGCCCTGGCGGACATGAATCTTGCCGATGTCGAGATGAAGCTTTTCCGAGAGGAATTGCGCATAGGCGGTCGCATGCCCCTGCCCGTTGGTCTGGGTGCCGATCTTCAGCGTCACCGTGCCGTCGCCGTTCAATTCGACAAAGGCCGGTTCAGAGCCCGCAAAGGCACAGGCCTCGATATAGGTCGCCATGCCGATGCCGCGGATCTTGCCGGCCACCTTCGACTGCGCCAGCCGCTCCGGAAACGCCTGCCACTCCGCCTCTTCGATGGCGCGGTCCATATGGCCTGCGAATTCGCCGGTATCATAGAGGCGGTCCGTCTGCGTGCGATAGGGAAACTGCTCAGGCCGAATGAAATTGCGCCGGCGGATCTCTTCGACTGGCAAGCCCAGATCGTGGGCGCAGGCGTCGACGAGCTTTTCCAGGAGGAATGCCGCTTCCGGACGGCCGGCGCCGCGATACGCATCGACCGGGCAGGTATTGGTGTAGAGGCCGGTCACCGAAACATCGAGCGCCTGGATGTCGTAGACGCCGGTCGACATGGTGACGCCGATATAGGGGATGAACGGGCCGTATTGCGAGACATAGGCGCCGATATTGGCGAGAAGATCGACCTTCATGCCGAGGAAGCGGCCGTCCTTGTCCATTGCCATCTCGGCGGTCACGACATTGTCGCGGCCTTGCGCATCGGTGAGGAAATGCTCGGTGCGGTCGCCGGCCCATTTCACCGGGCGGCCAAGGCGCCTGGCGGCCTCGAGCACCAGCGGATGTTCGCGATAGACGAAGCTTTTCGGTCCGAAGCCGCCGCCGACATCAGGCGTGATGACGCGCAGCTGGTTCTTTTTGATCTTGAACACATCGGCCAGGATGTACTGCATGGAATGCACGCCCTGCGAGCCCGTGGTCAGCACGAAGCGGTTCTCTTGCGTGTTCCACTCGCCGATCGCCGAGCGCGGCTCGATGTAGTTGCAGACCAGCCGGTTGTTGATGAATTCGATGCGGGTGACATGCGCCGCCCTGGCGAATGCCGCCGCTGTCTTCGCCTGGTCGCCGATGTGGTAGCTGAAGGCGCGGTTCGAGCCGAGTTCCGGCCAGACCAGCGGCGTGCCTTCGTCAAGCGCCGTGGCGGTGCCGGACGCGGCATCCTCGGCCTCGTAATCGACTTCGATCAGCTCGGCCGCGTCCTGCGCCAGGGCGCGGCTGTCGGCGACGACGAACGCGACGGCGTCGCCGACATAATTGACCCGGTCGCGGCAAAGGACCGGAATGTCGCGGGTCGGCGCCTTGGTGCCGTCCGGCTGCCTCTGCATGACGCCGGATTTCAGCTTGCCGATATGAGCAAGATCCGCACCAGTCAGTACCAGATGGACGCCAGGTGCTGCCTTGGCCGCCTCGGTCGAACCGACGGTGAAGCTTGCCTTGGCCACCGGCGAGCGCAGGACGTAACCGTGCAGGAGGCCGGCCGGCTGGATGTCGTCCGTGTAGCGACCGAGACCTTTCAGGAAGGCCTGGTCTTCACCACGCAGCACAGAGGCGCCCATGCCGAATTTCGGTGTGACGACGGTCATAGATGCCTCGCGATGATGATTGGAAAACGAGTGCCTGAAATAGGCGCTGCGCCAGTTTTGTCGAGTGACGGTTTCGTGTAAAGAGCGCGTGCTTCAAATTTCTTGGACCAGCGGACCACCTGCCGCTGCGGGAATCGACAGGGAAACCCCACGGAATGCGCACGGACACCGGCCAGGTCTTCAAGCTCGAAGACTATCGCCCCACCGATTATCTCATTCCGGAAACCGGCCTGACTTTCCGCCTGTCACCAGAAGCCACGCGCGTCATCGCCGTGCTGACGGTCGAACGCCGCGACGGTATCGCGGCGTCAGTGCCGCTGGTGCTGGACGGCGATGGATTGACGCTCAGCCACATCGCAATCGACGGCCGGACACTCGCGCCGACTGATTTTTTTGCTACGCCCGATCAACTGACGATCACCACGCCGCCCGCAGCATCCCGCTTCCAGCTCCTGATCGAAACCGAGCTGGCGCCGGCGCACAACGAAGCCCTGATGGGCCTCTATCGCTCCAGCAACGTCTATTGCACGCAATGCGAGGCCGAGGGTTTTCGGCGCATCACCTATTTTCTCGATCGCCCCGATATCCTGTCCGTCTATACGGTTCGCATCGAGGCGCGGCACCACGAGGCGCCACTGCTTCTTTCCAACGGCAACCCGGCTGGAAGCGGCGAACTTGCCGACGGCTGGCATTACGCAGTCTGGCACGACCCCTTCCCCAAGCCGTCCTATCTGTTCGCCCTGGTGGCGGGCGCTCTCGGCAAGGTCGCGGACAGCTTCGTCACGTTGTCTGGCCGGAAGGTCGAGCTCGGCATCTATGTCGAGCCGGGCAAGGAGGGGCTCGCCGGCTATGCCATGGACGCCCTGAAACGGTCGATGAAATGGGACGAGGAGGCGTTCGGCCGCGAATACGATCTCGACGTCTTCAACATCGTCGCCGTGTCCGACTTCAACATGGGCGCGATGGAGAACAAGGGCCTCAACATCTTCAACGACAAGTATGTACTGGCCGATCAGGAGACCGCAACAGACGCCGATTTCGCCAATATCGAAGCGATCATCGCGCATGAGTATTTCCACAATTGGACTGGCAACAGAATCACTTGCCGCGACTGGTTCCAGCTTTGCCTGAAGGAAGGGCTGACGGTTTTCCGCGATCACGAATTCTCAGCCGACCAGCGCTCGCGAGCGGTGAAACGCATTGCCGAAGTGCGGACATTGCGGGCACATCAGTTTCCCGAAGACCAGGGACCGCTGGCGCATCCTGTGCGGCCGCGCCGCTACCGCGAAATCAACAATTTCTACACGGCGACAGTCTATGAAAAGGGCTCGGAAGTGGTGCGCATGATCCGCACCATTCTCGGCAGCGAGACGTTCCGGGCCGGCATGGATCTCTATTTCGAGCGTCATGACGGCGAGGCTGCGACGATCGAGGACTTCATCAAGGTGTTCGAAGATGTGTCCGGCCGCGACCTCTCGCAATTTTCGCTCTGGTACCATCAGGCGGGCACGCCCAGTCTGACGATCAGTTCGACACACAATGCGGCAGCGCAGGAGTTCACGCTCGAGATCGAGCAGTCGGTGCCGCCGACGCCGTCCGAAAGCCGCAAGCGGCTGATGCATATTCCGCTTGCCTTCAGCCTGGTCGGCACCGACGGCAAAGCGATAGCCTATAGCGGCGTCGAGGGCGCCAGCGTCGAGGACGGCGTCATCCATATCCGCAAGCGCCGGCACATGGTTCGCTTCTCGGGCGTTGGCGAGCGCCCGGCGATGTCGCTCAATCGCGGCTTTTCGGCGCCGGTGACGCTTTCCGTCGAGCAGAAGGCCGACGATCAGTTCTTCCTTGCCGGCCATGACAACGATACCTTCTCGCGCTGGCAGGCGTTCAACACGCTTTTGACCGAGGCGCTGATATCAGCCTTCCGCCAGGTCCTTGACGGCCAGCAGCCTGGTTTCGCATCACGGTTGACCGGGCTTGCCGGCAAAATAGCCGGCGACGAGACACTCGAACCAGCCTATCGGGCGCTGGCTGTGGCGCTTCCGAGCGAAGCCGATATCGCCCGCGACATCGGCAAGAACATCGATCCCGATGCCATCTTCTCCGCCCGCGAGGCGCTGACGGCCGCGATCGCCGAGGCGAACGGCGAGATATTCTCCGACCTCTACCATCGACTGGCCGACAAGGACGCTTTCAGTCCGGATGCGGCGAGCGCCGGGCGCCGCGCGCTACGCAACATCCTGCTCGACTATCTCTCGCTGCTGCCGGGAGGTGCGGCGCTTGCGGCCCGGCATTTCCAGTCCGCGACCAACATGACGGACCGCGCCGCCGCACTGACCGTGCTTGCGCTCCGCCACAGCGGTTCGCCCGAGACGGTCAAGGCGCTGGCCGACTTCGAAGCGAAATATACGACCGATCCGCTGGTGATGGACAAATGGTTCCAGATCCAGGCCAGCGTGCCCGGCCCGCAAACCATTTACGCGGTGCGCGCCCTGACCAACCATCCGGCCTTCTCGATGGCCAACCCGAACCGGGTGCGCTCGCTCGTCGGCACGTTTTCCAGCGCCAACCAGACCGGCTTCCATCGGGCCGACGGCGAAGGCTACAGGTTTTTCGTCGAAACGGTCCTGCATGTCGAAAAGCGCAATCCACAGTTGGCCGCCCGGCTGGCGACAGCACTCAGATCATGGCGCTCGCTCGAACCTGCCCGGCAGGCCAAGGCAAGGGAAGCGCTGCTTTCGATCTCCAATGTCGAGAATCTATCGGCCGATTTGCGGGACATCGTCGAGCGCACGCTGGCGTGAGGGTTCCCCTTGAGGGAGGGTGGACAGCCGCCGAAGGCGGATGGACGGGTGGGTCGCTGCGGCAGTACGCGGCCTCGACCGACGCCACCAGCCCCGACCTTTGATTTAAAAGGTGGAGCGCTTCGCCGGGGACCCCTCCCGGCCCTACGGGCCACCTCTCCCCTCAAGGGAGAGTCGGCGCCGAACTATTTTAGTCGATTTTTAATCTTTTTTCGCCGCGCCTATGGACAAGCCGAATCACCTTTGATTCTTTAGCTGAAGATTCGGAAGTGCGGCGTCGCCGGATCATCAAGCAGATTTAAAATCGGGGAGAGCCATTTATGGCGAAGGCGGACGCGTGGGGCGCGCCCGGAGGGACAGCTTTTGAGCGGCGTGAGGCGAGAAGCGATGGTCTCGCCGGCAACGCGCGGCTCATCGCCGAACCCGCCTACCGACGGCTTCTGGCAGCCGAGCCATTGTTGCGCCGATCGATACCGGCCCTCATCATCATTTTCCTGGTCGTCATCGCGGCGCTGCGGTTCCTGTCGCTGATGAACGAGCGTGACGACGTGGAACGCGACGCCAAGGCGATCCTCTCGCTCGCGGCGGGCCAACTGGCCAGTTCGATTAGCGTGGATGCGACCTTGGGCTCAACGCCTGGCGCGACGCAGGACCTGTTGGAGGGCATCAGCCGTCAGGGCGCGATGGGCCGAAGCCACGTGCTTGCGGTCACCGACAGCGCGTTCAAGATCGTTGCCGTGACACCGCAATCGACGGGCTGGGAAGGGCGGTCGCTCGACGCCATCGCCCAGGGCGGTCAGCCGCTGTTCATGTTCGGCGACCGCGCCGGGGTAATGGAGGTCAGAATCGGCGGCCTGGACTGGTATGCGGCGGTGAGCCTGACAAACGGCAGGAACGGTGCTGCCGCAGCGCTCGTTCCGCAGGATGCGGTCTTCGACACCTGGCGCAAGACCGTTTCGCTCAACGTCACGCTGTTCGTGCTGACAGCCGGCGTGCTGATCGTCATCCTCTACGCCTATTTCGGTCAGGCGGCGCGCGCCCTGGCCGCCGACCGCATTTATCTCGAAGCGCACCAGCGCATCGACATGGCGCTGGTGCGCGGCCGCTGCGGCCTGTGGGACTGGGACATGGTGCGCGGCAAGATGTACTGGTCGCGCTCGATGTACGACATGCTGGGCTATGAGCCCTGCAACGCAATGCTGTCGTTCGGCGAGGTCGACGAGATCATCCATCCCGAGGACGGCGACCTGTTCCAACTCGCCAACAGGATCGTCGCCCGCGAGATCGATCACATCGACCAGGTGTTCCGGATGCGCCATGCCGACGGACAATGGGTGTGGATGCGCGCAAGGGCGCAGGTGATCGATCCGGAAGCGCCGGAGATCCAGCTGATCGGCATCGCCGTTGACGTCACCGAGCAGCGGCACCTGGCGCTGCGCTCCGAGGCCGCGGATCTTCGCCTGCGAACGGCCATCGAAAACATCAACGAGTCCTTCGTGCTCTGGGATTCCGCCCAGCGCCTGATCATGTGCAATTCCAAGTACCAGCAGGACAACGGTCTGTCGGATCGCGACGTGATGCCAGGTGCCTCGCGCGCCGTTCTCGAAGATCGCATGCTTGCCTTCGCTTCGGAGCGCCGGCTTGCCAACACCAACGGGCAGCAAGGCGGCGTGACCTTCGAGCGGCAGCTTGCCGATGGCCGTTGGCTGCAGGTGAACGAGCTGCGGACCAGGGACGGCGGCACCGTCTCGGTCGGCTCCGACATCACCCAGATCAAGCTGCACCAGGAGAAGCTGGTCGACAGCGAGCGCCGGCTGATGGCGACGATCCACGATCTCAGCCTTGCCCGCCGGGCGGAGGAAGAGCGGTCGCGCGAACTGGTCGATCTCAATCGCAAATACATGAAGGAAACCGAGCGCGCCGAGGCGGCGAACCGGGCCAAATCCGAGTTCCTGGCCAACATGTCGCATGAATTGCGAACGCCGCTCAACGCGATTATCGGCTTCTCGGAGCTGATGGAACAGGCGCTGTTCGGGCCCTTGGGTTCGCCGCGCTACGAGGAATATGCCACCGACATCAACGGCAGCGGCAAATATCTTCTGGGCGTCATCAACGACATCCTCGATATGTCGAAGATCGAGGCCGGCCAGTTCTCGATGGATCAGGAGGAAATCGACCTCTGTCCGCTTATGAGGGAAACGGTGCGCGTCATCTCGCTGCAGGCAGCGGAAAAGTCGATCACCGTCGAAACGCGCATCCCCGATTCATTGACGCTGTTCGCCGACCGCCGGGCGATCAAGCAGATCATCATAAACCTGCTGTCGAATGCGGTGAAATTCACCGGCCAGGGCGGCCGCATTGCGGTAAGGGCCCGCAACACGTCCAGCGCTCTGGTCCTGACGATCGAAGACAATGGCTGCGGCATCCCCAAGGAGGCGCTGAGCAAGCTCGGGCGGCCGTTCGAACAGGTGCAGAACCAGTTTTCCAAGAGCCATGCCGGTTCCGGCCTTGGCCTTGCCATCTCACGCTCGTTGGCCGAGCTTCAGGGCGGCGCCTTGAAAATCCGCTCCACCGAAGGCACCGGCACGATCGTGTCGGTGCGCATTCCGATCAAGAAGTCGACGCAGCCGGTCAGGGCCGCCGCCTGACGCTCTGTTGTCGTGAAGTGGTTGGAAACTTTCGGAAACGCCGAATGGACAGCGCCCCCGATGCTTTTCGAAACAGCCGTTTGGCGTTGCGACGTCATGATCGTTTCGCACGAAGCAAAAGGTCGAAATCCTTTCTGACCTTTTGCGATGTCTCCTTGAGGTGCGCTTCCAGCACTCCGAAATCCGGCAGGTCGGTAACCGCCAGAAGCAGATCCGAAAGCCCCGGCGGAACGTCGTCCCGTTCGAATACGCCGGTGATGCAGAGCCGCGTCATCTGGGTCAGCGCCAGATAAAGCGCATAAGCATCGCAAAGCTCTTGCCTGACCTGGACCTCAGCGAAATCCGGCGCCAGCCTCGACAGGACTTCCGCCGTCCCGGTGATTCGGCGGCCGGCTTCGACCTTTCCCGTGATCACCGCCACCTGCGCGATGAATTCGAGATCGATGAGACCGCCCGGAATCAGCTTGATGTCCCAGAGATCGCGTGGCGGCTTCTCCTTCTCGATCATCGTACGCATCTCGGACGCCTCGGCTATCACCTTGGCGCTGTCGCGCGGCAGGGCAAGCACCGCCGCCACCTCGGCCTCGGCCTCGGTGCACAGCGCTTGATCGCCACCGATCGCGCGAGCCCTGGACAGCGCCATGTGTTCCCATGTCCAGGCGTCCTTGCGCTGGTATTTCTTGAAGGCATCGACATGGGTCGCCACCGGCCCCTTGTTGCCGGACGGCCGCAAGCGAAGGTCGAGCTCGTAGAGAACGCCCTCGGCGGTCGGCGCGGACACGGCTGATATCAGCCGCTGCGTCATCCTGCTGTAATAGTGGGATGGGGCCAGCGGCTTGTCGCCATCGGATTCTTCGGCATCGGTGTCGTGATCATAGAGCAGGATAAGGTCGACGTCGGAGCCGGCCGTCAATTCGCGGCTGCCGAGCTTGCCCATGCCGAGCAGCGCAACGGTGCCGCCGGCGATGCGACCGTGGCGCAGCGCGAACTCGGCGATGACCACCTGCAGCGCCGCGTCGATGGTGAGATCGGCCAGATCGGAAAAGGCGCGGCCGGCGCGGGTCGGATCGATCGAGCCGGCAAGCAGCCGGACGCCGATCAGGAATTTTTGCTCGGACGCAAAGATGCGCAAGCGGTCGAGCACGTCCTCATAGGCCCTGTCGTCTTCGAGTAAGGCGGCGAGACGGCCGGACAGATAGGCGCGGTCCGGCAGTTCGGTCAAAAGGGCTGGATCCAGCAGACCGTCGAACACGTGCGGCCGGCGTGTGATGATAGCGGCCAGCCGGGGGGCCGCGCCCATGATCGTCGCCAGCAGCTTCAGCAGAGCCGGATTGGACTGGAGCAGCGAGAAGAGCTGGATGCCGGCGGGCAGGCCGGCGAGGAATTCGTCGAAGCGCATCAACGCCTCGTCCGCCCGGCGCGTCTGACCGAAGGATTGCAGCAGCGCCGGCGTGAGTTCGGTCAGCCGCTCGCGCGCCTCGGCCGACTGGGTGACGCGATAGCGGCCGAAATGCCAGCCGCGGATAACCCGGCAGATGTCGCTCGCCCGCTGGAACCCCAGTCTCTGCAGGGTCTGCAACGTATCGGGGTCATCGACATCGCCGGTAAAGACCAGATTGCCGATGCCGGCCGAAAGCTCGGGCGCGGTTTCGAAAAGCGCTGCGTAGTGACGTTCGACCTGATGAAGTGCGGCGCGGAAGGCCTCGGCAAAGACCACCGCATCGGCAAAACCGAGCATGCAGGCAATGCGTTCGAGCCCTTCGTCATCTTCCGGCAGTATATGGATCTGCTCGTCGGCGACCATCTGGACGGCATGCTCGACACGGCGCAGGAACCAGTATTGCCGAGCGAGCGCGTCGCGCGCGTCGGCCGTAATCCAGCCGCGTGCCGCAAGCTGGCCAAGCATCGGCACGGTCTCGCGGCCGCGCAGCTCGGGGAAGCGGCCGCCGGCGATGAGCTGCTGGGTCTGGACGAAAAATTCGATCTCGCGAATGCCGCCGCGGCCGAGCTTGACGTTATGGCCCTTCACGGCGATCTCGCCGTGGCCCTTGTGGGCGTGGATCTGGCGCTTGATCGAATGGACGTCGGCGATCGCCGCGTAGTCCATGTATTTGCGCCAGATGTAGGGCTGGAGGTCCTTCAGGAACGCAGCACCGGCGGCGAGATCGCCGGCCACCGGACGCGCCTTGATCATGGCCGCGCGCTCCCAGTTCTGGCCGCGCGCCTCGTAGTAGCGCAGTGCCGCCTCGACCGGGATCGCCAGCGGCGTCGAACCGGGATCGGGACGAAGCCTTAGGTCGGTGCGGAAAACATAGCCGTGTTCGGTGCGGTCCTGGAGAATGCGGACCAGCCGGCGGGTCAGGCGCGAAAACAGCTCCGTCGCATCGAGCGGATCGACGACGGCTGGCGCTTGCGGGTCGAAGAAAACGACGAGGTCGATGTCGGAGGAGAAGTTCAGCTCATGCGCGCCAAGCTTGCCCATGCCGAGCAGGATCCAGCCCGACCGGCGCGCCGGATCCTCGGGGTCCGGCAGTTTGAGCTTGCCTTGTCCGTGCGCGTCGCGAAGCAGGAAGTCGACAGCAGCGCGGATGCAGGCGTCGGCAAGACCGCTCAGCCGCCGTACTGTGATTGCAGTTTCAGCCTCGCCTGAAAGATCGGCCAACGCGATCAGGACATGCGCTTCCGCTTTCCATTGCCGCAGCTCCATCATCAGGCTGTTTTCAGAGATGCCTTCCGCCTGCGCGGCCTTGTCGAACGCGGCGCCGATCGAGGCCAGCCGGGTCTCAACGGTCTCATCGAAAAGCGCATCAAGGATCTGCGGGCGGCGGCGCACAGTGCCGCGCAGGAATGGCGACAGGTCGAACACTGCCGCGAGGAACTCCTGACTGGCGCCCTTGCCGGCGAGAAATTTCGCGAGCCGGGTAAGCCCGTCTTCCTGCGCGGCGGAAGCGATTTCCGACAATTGCCGCCTGGCGCGGTTCCGATCCAGGGGGACGAGCTTTGCGGCCGGCTTCAAAAGCCAGTTGGTCTGTTCCGCAGCCGCCCTCACCGCCATCAGCGATCCTCCCGTTCGGGAAAACTCATGACGACGGACAATCCGGGATCGGCGGGCAGAAGGTCAAGCCGTCCATTGTGGAATGTCATTATTGCCTTGGCGAGGCTGAGGCCCAAGCCGGAACCCGGCTGCGAGCGGCTTTTCTCCAGCCGCACGAAACGCTCGGTTGCCCTGGCGCGATCGGCATCGTCGGGAATGCCCTGGCCGTTGTCTGTGACGGAAAGCCTGATTTCCCTGCCGACGCGATCGAGCGCCACGCGGACGGTCGGCTTGGCTGTCGAGTCGGTTGAATATTTGATCGCGTTGTCGACGATGTTCGATAGCGCCTGGCCGATCAGCTCGCGATTGCCGTCGACGGCGAAGCCATCCTGCACCGAGGTCTCGAGTGTCACCCCCGCCTCCTCCGCCACCGGCTCGTAGAGCTCGACGACATCGTGCACGGCCGCAGCCAGATCGACCCGGCTGGTGCTTTCGGAGGAATAGCCCGCCTCCAGCCTGGAGATCATCAGGATGGCGTTGAAGGTCTTTATCAGCTGGTCGGACTCGGCGATGGTTCCTTCCAGCGCCTGGCGGTAGTCGGTAGTGCTGTGCTTGCCGGAAAGCGTCGCTTCGGCACGGTTGCGCAACCTGGTCAGCGGTGTCTTCAGATCGTGGGCGATGTTGTCGGAGACCTGCTTCAGCCCTTCATTCAGCGTGGCGATCCTGGCCAGCATGGAATTGAGGTTTTCCGACAGCCGGTCGAACTCATCGCCGGCCCCGGTGACCGGCAGCCGGCCGGAGAGGTCACCGCCCATGATACGGCGGCTGGCTTCCGATACGCTGTCGATGCGCTTCAGCGCTGCGCGGCCGACAAAGAACCAGATCAAGAGCCCGCCGAGCGCCATCATGCCGAGCGCCAGCATCAAGGCGCGGCGGATGACGGCGCGGAACCGCTCAGGCTCGCCGAGATCGCGACCGACCAGCATGATCATCTGGTTCGGCAGGCGCAGCACCAAGGCAATGGCGTTATGGCCCTTCTCGCCTTGGACCTGGACTTCGCTCTGGCTGGATTCGTTCGGGTCAGCGACCGGGTTGCGTTGCCGCTCGAGCTCGCCCTCGCCGAAACGCCGATAGGAAAACGGCTCTGTCGTCCAGCCCTCGGCCTCGAGAACGCCGGGCTCCAGGCTCTGCACGTTTCCGGTCAGGATCTGGCCGTTGGTGTCGGCGATCAAATAGAGATTGGCGCCGGGCTGGCGGGAGCGCTGCTCGACCACGCGGACCAGCAGCGGCAAGCCGCCGCGCTGGTAGGCCCGGGCGAGGCCGAGCACTTCGTCGTTGATAGTCTCCTGCGTCTGGCCGGTCAGCATGCGTGCAGACAGCGAGGTCATGTAGAAGACGAGCAGCACCGCGCAGATGGCGAACAGCAGGAGATAGAGCGCCGAAAGCCGCGCTGCCGTCGTCTTCATGATGGACGGCATGGAAAGAGCCATGCTACCCGCTCTTGAGCATATAGCCGGCGCCACGAACCGTGTGCAGAATCGGCTTGTCGAAGCCCTTCTCGATCTTGCCGCGCAGCCGCGAGACGTGAACGTCGATGACGTTGGTCTGCGGATCAAAATGATAGTCCCAGACATTTTCCAGCAGCATGGTGCGCGTCACCACCTGGCCGGCATGGCGCATCAGATATTCCAGCAGGCGGAACTCGCGCGGCTGCAGCGTGATTTCGCGCGCCGCGCGCCGCACCGAATGAGAGAGCCTGTCGAGCTCGAGATCGCCGACCCGGTAGAGGGTTTCGGCTTCCCTGGCGCTGGCGCGGCGGTTCAGCACCTCGACCCGGGCCAGAAGCTCGGAAAAGGCATAGGGCTTGGTCAGATAGTCGTCGCCACCGGCGCGCAAGCCGGTGACCCGGTCGTCGACTTCGCCGAGCGCCGACAGGATCAGCACCGGCGTCGTGTTGCCCCTGGATCTCAGACCGGCGATGACCGACAGGCCGTCGCGGCGCGGCAGCATGCGGTCGACGACCATCACGTCATAGTCGCCTGAATCAGCGAGCGCGAAGCCGGTTTCGCCGTCGCCGGCGACATGGGCGGTGTGTCCGGCCTCGGTAAAGGCTTTCTGGAGGTAATCGGCCGCTTCGCGATCGTCTTCTATGACGAGAATCTTCATGGGACCGTTATACGCGATTTCGCTGGAAGATTGAGTGGCCGGCATATGTATCGTGGCCTTCATCAGGGCGTATCGCGAACAAAGTGATTCAAGGATACGCAGTAAGTCTTTGTTTTGGAATGTCGTTGACGCCGAGCCGCCGGCACCCTCGGATCAAGCCCGAGGCGGGCTTTTGGGCGACCTGCTTTGTTGTTGGCATGCCGTCATGCTTTGTTCGAGCGGCAGCGGGCTCGCATCGCCCGCTGCCGCTGGGGCGGAACACGATGACTGACTAACGAATGTATTCAAGCCCCGTGCTTTCCCGTGCGGCGGCTCGGGAGTGTTTGAAGCCGCCGCACCGGAAAAGTTTGGACGTCAGCCCTTGGCGACAGGCAGCGCGACGAAGCGGTTGCTATCGTCGCGGGTGATCTGCATCAGCACCGCCTTGCGGCCCGACTTCACCGCATCGGCCATGGCCTTGGCGACGTCGTCGCTGCCATTGACCTCCGTCGAATTGACCGAGGTGATGACGTCGCCGGGCTGGATGCCGCGATCGGCGGCATCGCTGTCGGGATCGACATCGGTTACCACAAGCCCTTTGCCATCGTCGGACCTGGTGACGGTGAGACCGAGATCGGCCAGCGTATCGGCCTTTGGCGGAGCGGAAGGCTGCTGGTCGGCCGAAGCCTGCTTGTCGCTCGAAGGCAGCGTGCCGAGATCGACCTTGACGGTCTCACTCCTGCCGTCACGCCACAGCGTGACGTCGACGGGCTTGCCGGGCTGGTAGGCGCCGATCAGACGGGCGAGTTCCTTCGGCGAAGCGACGTCCTTGCCGTCCACCTGAGTGATGACGTCACCGGCGGTGATGCCGGCCTTCTTGCCGGGACCATCCTCCTGCGCGCTGGAAACGAGCGCACCCTTATCGGACTTCAGCCCGAGCGATTCGGCGATTTCTGAGGTGACCGGCTGGATCTCGACGCCAAGCCAGCCGCGCTGGACGGTGCCGTCCTTCATCAGATCCTGCACGACCTGTTTGGCCGTCGAGGCGGGAATGTCGAAGGCAATGCCGACGCTGCCGCCGGACGGCGAGAAGATCGCGGTGTTGATGCCGACAACCTGACCGTTGAGGTTGAAGGTCGGGCCGCCCGAATTGCCGCGGTTCACCGAGGCGTCGATCTGGATGAAGTCGTCATAGGGGCCGGCGCCGATATCGCGGCCACGGGCCGAGACGATGCCGGCGGTGACCGTGCCGCCGAGGCCGAACGGATTGCCGACTGCCACGACCCAGTCGCCGACGCGAACCTTGGAATCATCGGCGAAGTCGACGTAAGTGAATTTGCCGTCGCCTTCGACCTTGAGCACAGCGAGGTCGGTGCGCGGATCTGTGCCGACCAGCTTGGCGTCGAGTTCCTTGCCGTCATGCATCACAACCGTGAAGGACGAGCCGTCTCCGACGACATGGTTGTTGGTGACGAGGTAGCCATCCTCGGAGATGAAGAAACCGGAACCCTGGGCGACCGGCCGCGGCTGGCGGTCACGGCGTCCGAAACGCCGCATTCCATCCCGGCCATCCTGATCGCCAAAGCCACGGAACTCCCTGAAGAAGCGGCGCAATTGCGGATCGTCGGGAAGATTACCGAAGGCGTCGGGCAGGTCGGAGCCGTCGTCGGCGGTCGTTTCTATCTTGGCTTTGACGCGGACACTGACGACCGCCGGCGAAACGCGCTCGACCACGTCGGCGAAGCTCGGGACCTGCGGTGCCTCGACACGCACCGCCTCGGCCAGGACCGGGGCTGTCCCGGTGGCAACCGCGCCGAAGCCGATCGCGCCGGCAATGGCCACTGAAGCGGCGGCAGCCAACAGGCGTTTGCGGGTGCGGGGATTTGAATTGGGGGCAATATTCATGGGTCTCGTATCCTCTTTCAAGGGATGCGCTTCGGTCGGCATCCTCGGGCAAGAGAAATAGGGGCGCGCACATTACGGCGCCATTTCCGGTGCATGAAACTTTTGTAATGTACCGGCAACGTCGCGGGAGTGGCCGCCGGAGGAATGGCCGAGTTAGTTGCCCAGCATCTTGTCCAACGCTGCCTTCTCCTCGGCGGTGAGCATGGCCGCAGGCGCGGAGCGGCGCGAGCGGGCGCCGAGCACGACGACGGCGCCGCCGGCAAGCAGCAGAAACACCGGCGCACCCCACAACAGCGCATTGCGCAGGCTGAAGCGCGGCTTCAACAGCACGAACTCGCCGTAGCGGGAAACGATGTAGTCTATCACCTGCCGGTCGGTGTCGCCGGCGACGAGGCGCTGGCGCACCAGCACGCGCAGGTCGCGGGCAAGGTCGGCATCGGAGTCGTCGATCGACTGGTTCTGGCAAACCATGCAGCGCAGCTGCTCCGAAAGCGTCCGCGCCCGCGCCTCGAGCGCTGAGTCGGCCAGAACCTCGTCGGGCTTCACCGCAAGTGCGGCGCCGGCAAACAACAGCGTCAGCAGCAAGACTAGGGAGGCCAGTGAAAATCTTGCGGTCATAGCAGGCTCGCGGAAGGTACGGCGCCCGCCGACTTGCGACGGCGGGACGGTGCCCCGACGCGCAGGCGCCGGTCCATGAGCGACATCGCGGCACCCGCCATCATGACAAGGCCGCCACCCCAGATCAGCGTCACCAGCGGCTTCCACCACAGCCGCACCACGACGGAGCCGTCGGTCCCCTCGTCGCCAAGCGAGAGATAGAGCTGGCTGAAACCGATCGTCTTGATACCGGCCTCGGTCGTCGTCATCTGTCGGACCGGATAGGAGCGCTTGGCGGAGGTGATTACAGCGGTAGTGCTTCCATCGGCGCCGAGCAGAGCGAAGCGGCCGCGGTCCTCGCTATAGTTAGGTCCCTGGGCCGGATAGAGCCCTTCGAAGCGCAGCGTGTGGCCGGACAGTTGCACGGTCTCGCCAGCATGCATCGACAAGATCTTCTCGGTGCCGAAGCAAAGCGTGCCGATGATGCCCAGCGTCGTCAGGCCGAGGCCAAGATGGGCGAGTGCGGTGCCGAAGACCGAACGCGGCAGGCCGGCGAAGCGCCTGAGCATGACGCCGGGCGCGACAGTGCCGAAGCCGGACTTGACGGCAATATCGGTGAGCGCGCCGCAGATCAGCCAGAAGGCCAGGCCGACGCCAAGTGCCGCGAACACCGAGGCGCCATCGATGAACAAGGCCGTTACCAGCACGGCCAGAAGCGCTGCGGCGAAGGCCGCCATCAGGCGCTGGGCGACGGCGAAGATGTCGCCGCGCTTCCAGGCCAGCGGTGGTCCGAACGGGACCACCACCAATAGCGGCACCATCAGCGGTCCGAATGTCAGGTTGAAGAACGGCGCGCCGACCGAAATTTTATCGGCTGAAATAGCCTCGACCGCCAACGGATACAATGTGCCGATCAGCACGGTGGCAGTGGCCGTGGTCAGGAACAGGTTGTTGAGGACCAGCGCTCCTTCGCGCGAGATCGGATGAAACAGGCCGCCGGCCGTCAACCTCGAGGCGCGCAGAGCGAACAACGCCAACGATCCGCCGATGAACAGTGTCAGGATGCAGAGAATGAACACGCCTCGCGTCGGATCGGTGGCGAAGGCGTGGACGGAAGTGAGCACGCCTGAGCGCACCAGGAAGGTGCCGAGCAGCGACAGCGAGAAGGTCAGGATCGCCAGCAACAGTGTCCATATCTTCAGGGCCGAGCGCTTTTCCATGACGATTGCCGAATGGAGCAGCGCCGTGCCCCCCAGCCAAGGCATGAAGGAGGCGTTCTCGACCGGATCCCAGAACCAGAAACCACCCCAGCCAAGTTCGTAATAGGCCCAGTAGGAACCCATGGCGATGCCGCCGGTCAGGAACATCCAGGCGACCAGCGTCCATGGCCGCACCCAGCGGGCCCACGACGCGTCGATGCGGCCTTCGATCAGGGCGGCGACCGAGAAGGAAAAGCAAATCGAGAAGCCGACATAGCCGAGATAGAGCAGCGGCGGATGGATGGCGAGGCCGAGATCTTGCAGGATCGGATTGAGATCGCGGCCCTCGATCGGCGCCGGATTGAGCCTGGCGAACGGGTTTGACGTCGCCAGGATGAACAGGAAAAAGGTGGCGCCGATCGCCCCTTGCACGGCCAGCACATTGGCTCGAAGGGTCGCGGGAAGATTGCTGCCGAAAGCCGCGACGAGGGCTCCGAAAAAGGTCAGGATCAGCACCCAGAGCAGCATCGAGCCCTCGTGATTGCCCCAAGTGCCGGTGATCTTGTAGATCAGCGGCTGCAGCGAATGCGAGTTGTCCCAGACGTTGGCCACCGAAAAATCGGACGTTGCATAGGCTATGGCCAACGCCGCGAAGGACAGAGCGGTCAAGGTAAAGCCGGTCACCGCGACCGGACCGCCGACGGCCATCATCTTCTGGTTGTTCATGCGCGCGCCGAACATCGGCACCAGCGTCTGCACCAAAGACAGCGCGAACGCCAGGACCAGCGCGAAATGTCCGGTTTCAACCATTGTGGCGCCCGCCAGGTTTTTGTTTTCCCACAGGTTCTTGCCGCAAAACCGTGAGACACTGTTGCGGAACCTGCTTAGTCACTCTTGCTCTCCTGCCACACGCCCTTGGACTTGAGGCCGTCGGCCACCTCCTTGGGCATGTAGTTCTCGTCGTGCTTGGCCAGCACGCTGTCGGCGACGAAGACGCCGTCCGGGCGGAACGTGCCTTCAGTGATGACGCCCTGCTCCTCGCGGAAAAGGTCGGGAAGAATGCCGGTGTAGGTGACCTTGACCTGCTTCTGGTTGTCGGTCACCGAAAAAGCGACGGTAGCCCCCTGACCGCGCTCGATCGTGCCTTTTTCGACGAGGCCGCCGAGCCTGATACGTTGCCCAGGCTGCAGGCTTGCGGTGGTCAGATCGGCGGGCATGTAGAAGTAGGAGGCCTTCTGGCCGAGCGCGTAGAAGGTCAGGCCGGTGGCGGCACCGAGGAAGGCCAACCCTCCGGCGATCACAGACAGTCTTTTCTGCTTGCGCGTCATGTTTTACTCCGTCGCCGTCAGGCCGAGCGAGACGGCAAAGGCGGTGAATTTCTTGGCTTCGTCACTATCGGAGCCAAAAACGGCGATACCGCGATTGAGCGCGTCGCGCGCCTGATCGGCCTTGCCCAGCACGACATAGGAACGAATAAGCTGCATCCATCCTTCCGCATCGCGTGGGTTTTGCCGCAGTTTTTCAGCAAGTCCCGCGACCATGGTGTTGATCATCGCTTCCCTGTCCTGCGGCGACATCGACGAGGCGGCATCGACATTCGCGGCGTCCGGGCCTTTTGCAGGCACTCCCGAAGCGACGTTCTGCCTGGCGGATTCGGCCAATGCCTGCTCGACGGCGCCGCGCCAGGCTGAGTCCTGCGGCAAGGCCGCTAGCATTTTCTGCCAGCCAGCTGTCGCCTCCTCAGTGCGCCCTTCCTGCGCCATGCCCATCGCCAGATAAAAGCTGGCCTTCGGATTTGCCGGATCGAGCTTCAGCGCCGCCTCGAAGGCGGCCTGAGCGTCGGCCGAGACTATGCCGCCCGCTGCGCTGGCGATCGCCTCGCCGAGGCCGGCCTGGCGGGCGGCGCTGTCGCCGTCGAGGCGAATGGCGTTGCGGCACGCCGTCACCGCGTCGGAAAACCGCTGCATGCGCAGATAGACCGGCGCCAGAACGTCCCAACCCCTGCCGTCGGACGGATTCGCGGCAAGGTGGGCCTCGGCGCGTGCCACCAGTTCCTCCACCGAACTGTCGGCGGGATTCTTGGCCAGTCGCTCGCTGAGCGGCTGCGACGGCAGATCGGGCGAGCCGAGCTGGCTGTACAAGCCCCAACTGACCAGCGGAACCGCCAGGACCGCGGCCGTCGCAACCAGCCTGGTCGCCATCGACGGCTGCCGCGCCGCTGACTTGTCGGCGGCATTGTCAAGTCGAAGGATGCGGCGGGCGATCTCCGCACGCGCCTCTTCGGCCTCCGCCGGCTGGATCAGGCCACGCGCCACGTCCAGGTCAAGCTCCGACAACTGGTCGCGATAGACTTCAAGGTCATGATCGCTGCTCGCTGAACCACCCTTCGAGCCGCCGGCCAGCGGCAGCAGAACCGCCAGGCTTGCACCCAGCGTGAGAATGGCAGCTATGACCCAGAACAGCATGCTTCTTCCAATAACGGCAGAGCCCTGCCCTGCCAACACAGGCGTCCTGCGACGCTTTGACGGCAGGTGCGTCGCATGTCCTTGATTGATGTCAACCGGACCTATCCGGCCGGTTGTTATGTCAGTGGCGTCCAGCTGCCATCGGCGTTGCGGCAAGCGGTTCCGCGCGCGGTGGCGCCGGCGGCGCCGGTAAAGACCGTATGGGTGTATTGCCGGCAGTCCTGCGAGCCGACACGATAGGGCTGGGCGGGCACGACTTCACCGTAATGCGCCGACCGATCGCTTTTCCACGTCACCCTCTGGCCGCTCGCCGTGTACTCCAGCGCCCTGTATTCCGCTTCCAGCGCCTTGCGCTTTTCGGGATCGCTCAAGCCGGTACCGATCGATCCGCTGACGAGGCCGCCCCCCATGGCGGAAATGATCGTCGTCGCGATCTTGCCGTCACTTGGCGGCGTGGCGGCCGGCTGCGGTGCCACCGTGGAGCCAGGGCTCCTGCCCAGCGTCGTGCAGCCGGAAACGGCCAGCAGTGCGGAAACGAGCGCGACGCGAATCTTCATGCCAACAACCAGTTTTCTTGAGTTAGAGCTGGGCCGCGCCATCGGGGAAGTCGGCGTGGCCATAGTGTCGATGTTTGTCGGAAATTTGGCCGCGGCCGACGGCTCCGGGACCAGTCGACATGCCGCAGTATCACGCACCGTCGATCAATGTCGACTAGCCCAGCAAAAGCATAACTCTAGTGAAGGCTCCGCAATCGAACCACCGCCTTCAACCCGCCCATGCTCGACCGTTCCAGAGCCAGAACGCCTCCATACTCGTTGACCAGGTCGGCGACGATGGCAAGTCCAAGCCCGGTCCCCGGCTTTGTCTCGTCGAGCCGCCGTCCGCGCTTCAGCGCCTCGCGCGCCTTGTCTTCGGGAATGCCCGGGCCGTCATCTTCGATGCTGATCTCGAACAGACTGCCAGCACCCTCCTTGCCGGAGATCGGCGCCACCGACACGGCGACCGCGCTCTTTGCCCATTTCATGGCGTTGTCGAGCAGATTGCCAAGCAATTCTTCCAAATCCTCGCGTTCGCCGGCAAAGACGATCTCGACTGCCGGCAGCGAAAGCGAGAGAGCGGTCTGCGGGTTGAGTTTTTGCAGCACGCGTACCATGCGCTGGACCAGCGGTGCCACCGGCGTGCGGTAGACGACGCTGTCGCGTTGTGCCGCAACGCGGGCGCGCTGCAGATAATGGTCAACCTGCTTCTGCATTGAGGCGGCCTGCTCGGCTATGAGCTGGCCCTTGGCGCCGCCGAGCGCCCGCCCCTCATTGATCAGCACCGCCAGCGGCGTCTTCAGCGAATGGGCGAGGTTGCCGACCTGCGTCCGTGAGCGCTCGACGATACGCTTGTTGTTTTCGATCAGCGCGTTGGTCTCGTTGGCGAGCGGCTCGATCTCGGCCGGGAAGCGACCGTCGAGCCTTTGCGCGGTTCCTTCGCGCACCAAAGCAAGAGCGTTCCTGACCCGACGCAATGGCTGCAGGCCCAGCAGGATGGCAATGGCGTTGATGGCGATCATGCCGACGCCGAACAGGGAAAGATAGGTCAGCAGGCGACGCTGGAAGGCGCCTATTTCCTGCTCGAGCTCGGTCTGGTTTCCCATGACACGGAAGCGCGCTGCGCGATTTTTCGCGTCGAGAACGAATTCGCTCTCGAACACTTCCAGTTCCTCGCCATCGATGCCTTCTGTCGCATAGCTGCGCTGGAAGCTGGCATTGAAAGGGACCTCGGCGACGCTTGGCGACAGGATCGCCTTGGTCATCGAGGAGGAGTGCAGCTCACCGCGCACGCCTTCCGACGCAGGCTCCACCGACCAGTACCAGCCGGAATTCGGCTCCGAGAACCGGAGGTCGCCAAGGTCGGGAGCGCCGGTCAGCGAACCGCCTTCGGACACGCCGACCGAGCCGATCAGATTGAACAGATGCGCCGACAGCAGGCTGTCGAAACCGCGCTCGCTCGCCTGGCGATAGAGGGTCGTGATCAGCGTGAAGATGACAATCAGGGTGAGTATCGCCCAGACCGTGGAAAAGGCAATCACCCGGAACGCCAGCGAACGCGGCCAGAACCGCAGTGAAAGCGGCGTTCTTGCAGTCTGTTTGAGCGGTTCCGCCTTACGCCTCCGGCTCACGCATTCGATAGCCCATGCCGCGAACGGTTTCTATCATGTCGATGCCCATCTTCTTGCGAAGCCGCCCGACAAAGACCTCGATTGTGTTGGAATCGCGGTCGAAATCCTGATCGTAAAGATGCTCGACCAGTTCGGTCCGGGACACGACCTCGCCCATATGGTGCATTAAATAGGCAAGCAGGCGGAATTCGTGCGACGTCAGCTTCAGCGGCACGCCGTCGACATCGGCCTTGGAGGCCTTGGTGTCGAGCCGCAACGGCCCGCAGGTCAACTCGGACGACGCATGGCCGGCCGCGCGCCGGATCAGCGCTCGCACCCTGGCCAGCACCTCTTCGATGTGGAACGGCTTGGTGACATAATCGTCGGCGCCGGCGTCGATGCCGGATACCTTGTCGCTCCAGCGATCGCGCGCCGTCAGAATCAGGACCGGCATCTTGCGGCCGCCGCGCCGCCAGCGCTCGACCACGCTGATGCCGTCCATCTGCGGCAAGCCAATGTCGAGCACGACGGCATCGTAGGGTTCGGTGTCGCCGAGGAAATGCCCTTCCTCACCGTCGAAAGCCCGGTCGACGACATAGCCGGCATCGACCAGCGCGTCCGATATCTGCCGGTTGAGATCCTTGTCATCTTCGACAACGAGTACGCGCATGCGGGGATCATACCTGTTGAAGAACTGGCCTGTTGAAGAGCTGCCCTGTTTGAGAAGCTGCCCTGTCGAGAAACTAGGCGTCAGATATAGGCCGATTCCAGCGCCTGGGAAACGGCAGGGATCAGTTCAGCGGAACGACGATCTCGGTGCGGCGCGGACGCTGCCCGTCCTTGCCCGGGACCAGCACGACGATGACGCAGACCGGCTGGCCACCGCGCGTCGACTGCGACGCCTTGGCCAGCGTGCCGCCACTCTGCTCGGCAACCTGCTGACCGATCGCGTAGCAGTCGGAGGCAGCCAGGACGATCGGCCGATTCTGCTCGGGCACGACGACCGGCAGCGCTGTCGCCTGCGGCGCAAACAGACCGGCAGCGCAGAGCGCCAGTGTCGCGGTTCGGAAGTGGGAGCGAAGCGTTTTCATGATCAGCGTCCTAACGCATCGGTGCTGAACGTGAAATGAACAGTGAACGCCTGCAACACATGCCTATCTCACCCCCCTGAAACGCGGAGACAACCGACCCTATGATTCGCCGCCCCAACCCGGCAAACTCATCCAAGTGCCAGTCTAGACTGTGTTGCAGCCATATTGAAAGCGCGTCAGGCGTTTTCTTCCGTCACGGCGCGAAAGCGCAGCAGCCCGTGACAGGCTGAAAGATCCTCGTCGTAACGGGCTTCGGTGAATTCGAGCCTGAGATTGGCGCGGTGATGGTCGTCGAGCGCGAGCGCCGCATCCTGGAGGCGGGTGCTGACTAGGTCCATCGCATCGAGCATTTCTTTCCTGGCCTCGGACTTCGACCAGAAATGCAGCGTGAAAAGCTGCTCGGCATCGTTCTCCATGCCTGTTGTCCAGTCGTAGACGCTGGTCCGGCCGTAGGTGACATAGGGAAACGGGACATTTTCCGGGACATGGTCAAACAGTTTTGCGCCGCCCAAGGCAGCTGACAGAAAACCGTCACCGTTCAGCGCTTCGAACAAGGCCTTCTGCAGCGCGGCAGCCGGCGCGGTCATTGTGTTCTCCCCTCGCCCGTCACGGCTGAACAGGCCTTTGTGCGTCAGCGATTCCTGCTTGCAGCGTAGCCGCGTTGAAGCTCTGGCGCCAGACGGTCGGGATTTATCGAAAATCGGCCGCTGTCAGCACATACATGCTCTTGCCGGTACGGGCATAAGCATTCCTTGCGACGTCATGTATGGGACCGACGGCCGAATCGAAAGCGGCGAGATATGTGGCTTCGGCTGTCGCCGTCCCCGGCGGTGCCGTCGAGATGGCGGCTGCATCGACAAAGAAAGAAATCTGGGACATGCCGTCATAGCCGACGAAGCGGATCCGTCGGCTCGCCTCGTCGTAGCTTCGGCTTAGGTTTGGAAATGTCAGGCTCATGACTTGACGGCCGTCAAGCGGCCCCCGCCTTCTTGACTGCGGCCCGCTTTTTCTTGGGAGCGACGGGATTGAGGGCTTCCGCCGCGCGGTCGGCCTCTTCCTTGGCCAGCCGCAGCGCCCGCAACCTTTGGGTCTTAATGGTCCTGGCCTTGGCCTCGGAAACATATTCGGCCGTAGCCTGGTTTCGCTCCGCAGTTTTCTTCTGCTTCTCCATGAAGCGGGCTTCAGCCTTTTCCGTGATACTTTGATTGAATTCCGCCATCGATAAAATATCCCTTTTTGACCGAGATGATGAAATTGCAATTCCCTCCTAAAGTAGGAGCTCTGAGCAGAAAATTCAAATTCCGAGCTATCTTTGATCGCCCAGATTCGTAAAAATAAACTGCCGAATAATACTATTCGATAGTTTCCACCAGCCCATGAACATTTTTGAGCCATCGGCTCCAAAGAGGTGAGCGGTGGCACCTCACGTGCGCTGGCAGCACCCGCGTCCCCTTTGACGCAGTTACTGAATCAGATCACGACACCGGTGCTGCGCCACCCTCTTCCGTGCGCCGCGCGATGAATTCGTCGAGAACACCTGATGTGGCAGCGGCGGAAGCCGGCGGCCGAAAATCGGCAAGCAGCCGTTTCCAGATGCCGGTCGCGCGCTCCGTGGCGGTTCTTGACCCGGCCTGCGTCCAGTTGCCGAAATTCGACCAGTCGGCGACCAGCGGCTCGTAGAATGCGGTGCGGTAGCGCGCCATTGTGTGCCCGGCCGAGAAGAAATGCCCACCCGGCTGCACTTCAGCGATAGCCTCAAAGCCGATCGCGTCCTCGTCGCCGGGCGTCGCCGCGCAGAGTTCGGCGACCGTCTGCAGCGCCTCGACGTCGGTGATCAGCTTCTCGAAAGAGACGCTCAAGCCGCCTTCGAGCCAGCCCGCGGCATGGATGCAGACCGTTGCACCCGCAAGCACCGAGCCCCACAGCGCGAACTGCGTTTCGTGGGCCGCCTGCGCGTCCGATATGTTGGCGGCGCTGCCGCCGCCGGACCGCCAAGGAAGACCGGTGAAGCGAGCAAGCTGACCGGCGCCGAGCGTCGCCTTGACGTGCTCCGGCGTGCCGAACGCCGGCGCCCCCGACTTCATGTCGACATTGGAGGAGAAGGAACCATAGACGACCGGCGTACCCGGCCGCACGATCTGGGCCAGCGTCAGCCCGGCCAGCGCTTCGGCGTGCTGCAGCGTCAGCGCGCCGGCCACAGTGATCGGCGCCATCGCGCCGGCCAGGCAGAAGGGCGTGATGATCAACACCTGCCCCGCCCTGGCAAAGTCGATGATGCCTTGCGCCATCGGAATGTCGAGCTGGCGAGGCGAATTGGTGTTGATGACGGTGTAGCAATGAGCGCCCAAACGGAATTCGTCCTCGGACAGGCCGCGCGCCAGCCGCAGCATCTCGAAGCCGTCCTCCACCTGCGGCGTGCCGCGCGCGAAGACGAACGGCAACTTGTCCGACAGCGTCAGCTGCGCGCGGTTGACTGCATAGTGGCGGAAGCGGTTGTCGATGTCCTGCGGCTCGATGCAGGGTCCCAGCATGTGCAGCACGTCGAAATGCTGCACCAGGCGGATGAAATCTTCGAAAGCGGCAAGCGTTCCCGGCCGCCGGCCGCGCTCTAGATCGGTGACGTTCGGCGCCCCGGATCCCGCCAGAAACGTCATCGAGCCGAGCTCGAGCGTCAGGTCGCGGGCACGGTCGCCGGCATGGACGCGGATCGATTTCGGCGCCGAGGCCAGTGCCGCCGCGACGATGTCGCGACCGATGCGCACCATCTGGCTGTCCTCGTCAACCAGCGCGCCGGCACGGGCAAGCATGGTGCGCGCCTCCGGCAGCAGCACCTTGACGCCGAGCTCCTCGAGTACGCGCAGCGCCGTGTCGTGGATCGCGGCGACCTGGTCGACCGAAAAGATCGGCTGCGGCAGGAACGGGTTCTTCAGCGAGCGATAGTCCGGCCGGCGGCTGGTCTCGCTGCCGGCCTCGCCGGTTCGTCCGCGCCTGCGCTCGCGCCTGAGATCACGTGCGGCGTCGTCGATCATGGCGGATACTCCTCATTGCCGTATGCTTGCCGTATTGCCCTGCCCCTGGGGATCGTAGGGAGAAGCCGCGAGGACGCGCGCGCCGGCCGCTCGGCGCAGTTCGTTGAGTTGGGCAGGATACTTGCACTGTACATATGTGTCTAGTACGGTTGTATGCAGCTCCCCCTCATGCCTGTTGTGCGGCCATGATCATGAATGCTCCGCAGGACGAGCCGGCGCCCGGCAACATCAAGGTGACGCGCTGGGACTGGATCAGTCTTGCGCTCCACACGTTGATTTCAGATGGCATCGAAAGCGTGCGCGTGCTGCCGCTCGGCCAGAAGCTCGGCGTCTCGCGCTCAAGTTTCTACTGGTATTTCGAGAGCCGTCAGGATCTGCTCTAGTTGCTTGCCCATTGGCGGGACACCAACACCAGGGCGATCGTCGAACGCGCACAGCGGCCGGCAGAAAGTATCATCATGGGGGTCATGAACGTGTTCGAATGCTGGGCGGACGAACGCCTGTTCGATCCCAGGCTCGACTTCGCCATCCGGGAATGGGCGCGGCGCTCCGACGACGTGCGCCGGGCCATCGACCAGGCCGACAATGACCGACTGGGCGCGATCCGTGACATGTATCGCCGGCATGGCTACGGCGAAGAGGATGCCTTCATCCGCGCCCGTGTGCTCTACTACATGCAGATCGGCTATTATGTGCTCGACCTCAAGGAACCGGTCGAGGCGAGGGTCAGTTATCTCGCCGCCTATCTGCGCAGTTTCACCGGCCAGGAGCCAAGCGATGCCGACGTGGCGCATTTCATGCGCTTTATCGCGGCGCGGTAGGTGGATGCGAGGTGGCATGCGCGACCCTAGTATCAACAAACTGTACCTCGAAAGCTTCCCTCACCCTTGTGAGCGAGGCCAAAATGGACAAATAGTCTGGTACGAGTGCCGCTTCTCAGTGGGGCGTAGCCGCAGCCGGATCTTGGAATGGCCAGTCCTTTGAAATCACGCAAGAGAAGGGGTCCGATTGCCGCAAGGCTGCTGGCGGCGGATGCGTGGTTCGATTCCTCGCTCTACGAGACCGGCTTCAAGTCGCGCCGGTTCTGGGAAGCGGCCACCATTTTTTTCCGGCGCTTCCGCGTCTCCGGCTGGCGCCGCGGCATCATCGAACTGTTGAGCGAAGGCTTCACGCTCGGCGCTGGCGGCATCGTCGTCATGCTGGCACTTGCTTTGCCGGCCTTCCAGGAAACCGCCGGCGACTGGCGCGCCCAGGGCGATTTCGCCATCACCTTCCTCGACCGCTACGGCAATGAGATCGGCCAGCGCGGCATCATCCAGCGCGATTCGGTGCCGGTCGACGAGATGCCCGATCAGGTCATCAAGGCGGTGCTGGCCACCGAGGATCGGCGTTTCTTCGATCACTACGGCATCGACGCGCTCGGCCTTTCGCGCGCGATCTTCGCGAACGTGCGGGCGAATTCCGTGGTGCAGGGCGGCTCGAGCATCACCCAGCAGCTGGCCAAGAACCTGTTCCTGACCAATGAACGGACGTTGGAACGGAAGGTCAAGGAAGCCTTCCTGGCGCTGTGGCTCGAGGCCAATCTGTCGAAGAAGGAGATCCTGCAGCTCTATCTCGACCGCGTCTATATGGGCGGCGGCACGTTCGGCATCGAAGCGGCCGCCGATTTCTATTTCGGCAAAAGCGTCAAGGATGTGAACCTCGCCGAAGCGGCGATGCTGGCCGGCCTGTTCAAGGCACCGACCAAATACGCGCCGCACATTAACCTGCCTGCTGCCAGGGCGCGGGCCAATGTGGTGCTGTCGAATCTCGTCGAAGGCGGCTTCATGAGCGAGGGTCAGGTGCTGCAGGCGCGGCTGCATCCGGCTGAAATCGTCGACCGCGGCGAGCAGAAGAGCCCGGATTACTACCTCGACTGGGCATTCGAAGAGGTCAAGAAGATCGCCGCGAAGTCCGGCCAGCATTCGCTGGTCGCCCACACCACTTTCGACGCCAACATCCAGAAGGCGGCGGAAGAATCGATGGAGTTCCATCTCCGCCAGTTCGGCAAGGAATACAACGTCACCGAAGGCGCCATGGTCGTCATCGAAACCAATGGCGCAGTCAGGGCGATCGTCGGCGGCCGCGACTACGGTGCCAGCCAGTTCAACCGCGCCACCAAGGCGCTGCGCCAGAGCGGCTCATCGTTTAAACCCTACGTATACGCAACGGCGATGGAGCACGGCTTCACGCCGGATTCCGTCGTTTCCGGCGCGCCGATCTCCTGGGGTGCCTGGTCGCCGCACAATTACAATGACGGACGGGCCGGCAAGGTCACGCTGATCACGGCGATGGCCAAATCGGTCAACACCGTGCCGGTGCGGCTGGCCAAGAATCATCTCGGCATCGGGCCGATCAAGGCGATGGCGGAAGCCATGGGCGTCGAATCGCCGCTCGAATCGCACAAGACGATGGTGCTCGGCACATCGGGCATGACCGTGATGGACCAGGCGACAGGCTATAGCGTGTTCGCCCAGAATGGCTTTGTCGGCTCCCGGCATGGCATCACCCAGCTCGTCACCCGTACCGGCGAGGTGGTTTACGATTTCGCCAAGGATGCGCCGCCGCCGCGCCGTGTGCTCTCGGAACAGGCGCTGAAATCTATGAACACCATGCTGGCGGCGGTGCCGGTGATGGGCACGGCGCGGCGCGCTGCCCTTCCCGATATCGTTTCGGCCGGCAAGACCGGCACTACGCAGTCTTACCGCGACGCCTGGTATGTCGGATTCACAGGCAACTACACGGCTGCCGTGTGGCTCGGCAATGACGACTTCACCCCGACCAACAACATGACCGGCGGCTCGCTGCCGGCGATGGTTTGGCAGCGGCTGATGGTCTATGCGCACCAGAATATCGATCTCAAGCCGATCCCCGGCCTCGATCATCCCTTCGTCGACGAAGAGATCGCCGCCAAGGCCGAGGAAGCGGAAAAGAAGAGTGCCGAGCAGGCAGCGGCCGACACCGCCGCCGAGCGGCCGCCGGTGCTGTCCAGCCAGACGACGCGGGCGCTCAGGGACATCACAAGGCTGTTCCAGTCGGCGCCCGTCCTCCAGGCGCCTGCGACGCCGGAGACCCTGTCGGCGCTTTGATGCCGGCACGACGGGCCAGGCCATCCCTCGCGCCGGCAATTCCACAGGGGTCCGCTTGCCATCGCCCCCTGCCCCGCGATATCCCCGAGCGGCACTCCCTCTTTCCCGCGGCTCTTCATGCTCAAGAACGCATTCCTGACGCTCCTCGCGCTTGCCATAGCCATCGGAGGCGGCGGCGGCAGCGTCTGGTACGCGCTCAAGACGCAGGATGGCATTGGCGCGATCAGGATCGGCCAATGGACGGCGTTTCCCGATATCGGCACGCAGGCGGCGGATCCCTATTCGAAAGCCCGCGTGGCGCGCGAGGGTGTCCTTGCACTCGGGCAGGCAGAAGGCCTGTCGTTTGTCGCCGAACGCGATTCCGATGGCGAACAATTGAAACGCCAATGCGCCTATGAAATCGAAGGCGGATTTCCCACAGCCCGATTCTGGACCCTCTATGCCGCCGATCGGTCGCTCGGCGTGGTCGAGACCGGCAAGCCAAGGCTTGCAGCACTTCAGTCCTACCAGGTGCTGCGCCAGCCCGACAATTCCGTGCTTATTTCCGTCAGCAACCGCCCCGCGCCCGGCAACTGGCTGCTTTCCGACGGCTTCGGCCGGATGTATCTCGTGCTGACATTCTACGACACGCCGATCGCCAGCAGCACGGGCCTTTCGGATGTCACGCTGCCGCGGATCGTGAAGGTCGGCTGCAATGCGTAGGCTGCTGCACGCGATCTTGCTCGGCCTGCTTGGCGCCGGCATCGTACACATCATCGTGCTGCTGCTCGTCTCGGAATTTTCCGAACGCAATGCCTGGTCGCGGCTGGCCATGGCCTCCGACCTTTATCGGATGACCAGGCTGGACGCTGAGGCCGGCGGTACGCCAGTGGTGAAATCCGTCGATCCGTTGTTTTATGCCGCGGCCTGCCGCTTCGATCTGTCCGACGGGATGGTTCGGGTGAAGGCACCGGGAAACGTCCCGTTCTGGTCCGTATCGGTCTATGACCGCAGCGGGCATAACATCTACTCCTTCAACGACCATAGTGCGACCGGAAGGGTGCTGGACAGTATCGTACTGACGCCGGCCCAGATGATCGAGATCCGCAAGGATCTCCCGGAGGAATTGCAAGGAGCAATCTTCGTCGAGGCGCCCATCGACGAAGGCATGTTCGTCATCCGCTCGTTCGTGCCCGACGACAGCTGGAAGCCGATCGTGTCGCGGTTTCTCGAGCAGAGTTCCTGCGAGCTGCAGGATTTCTGACGTCAACCGAAGTACGCGGCGGCCGGTTTTCCAGCCTGCAGCGATTCAAAGTTAGAGGCTCCTGTACGCGCCGAACAGGGCGCGCGGCGCCTAATGATGCGGAACAGGCATCGTCCCCGACGATCCCGGCATCGTCCCCGACGAGCCCGGCATCGTCCTTGACGAGCCCGGCTTGTCCGGACCGCCGCCTGGCCGCGTTTCGCCCGTCCGTGGCTCGTAGCGGACGCCGGGGAAAATGATCACCGCTGCCGGGGTTCCGGTGTTTCGTTCTGCTTGATTGGTTGCCGCGGTTCGCGGCACGAAAGACAGTACCATGCCCATGGTTCGTGCATTCCTCTCGGTTGCCCCGGAGCACAACGCAACGCCTCCAATCTGATTAAGGAGCCAGTAGGTTAACGGAACGCTAACGGATCGCCGCTAATTTGATGTTTGTTTTGGGGTCAGGAAGTTCTGACCCGAGGCAAATGCGAAACCGACACAGTCCCGGTCGAGCATGGTCCAGATTGTGTCGAGTGTTCAGGCGTATCCTTCGTGTCAGCTTCGGATTTCAGGCAAATCGCTATACGGGCTGAATCGGGAAAGGCCGAAAGGCTGTTCCGCGCCGCGGTGTCGGCGTTCTGTTCGCTCACCCGCCCTTCGCGCCGGGAGATCGCGCAACTTGAGGATCTGACGCTTCCGCTTTTCGCCAATGTGTCGGTCGAATCGCGCCGCTACGTCGCCGCCGCCCTTTCCGAATGCGAATATGCGCCCGCTGCGCTGGTCCGGCGGCTTTGCGAGGAGCCGGTCGACGTTGCCGCGCCATTGCTCATCCGCTCGTGCGCGCTCAGCGATATCGACCTGATCGCGCTGATCGGACGGCACGGCCTGCCGCATGCGCGCGCCATCGCGCGCCGCAAGGATCTGAACCCGACCATCGCCCAGCTGATCAGGGCGCTTGAAAAGCCGACGCTGGTGAGCGTGCGGCAGCCGGAGGCAATCGCCGGGACGGCGCCTGAAAGCGCCGAGATCGTCGCGCCCAGCCCCGACAGCCAGCAGGTGCCCGGCGCCGCCGCCGAAAATGCACGGCGCCGGCTGCGGTCGTTGATGCGCGCCGATGCTGAGAGCGGCGGCGCGACCGTCAATCCGTTCGCCGGCGCTGAAACCTATGTCAAACTGCGCGAGACGGCGCTGACCGGAAACGCCGCATTCTTCCAGACAGCACTGGCCGACGCGCTCGAAATCGATTTTTCAACGGCGCGGGCGCTCACCGCAAACCAGAACTACACGTCGCTGCTGGCCGTTCTGCGCGCGCTTGATTTCGGCGAAGAGAGGGCATTCCTGATCACCGCCGCCGTCTATCCCACAGAGTTTCCGCATCCGCAGGCCATCCGCATCTTTCTCGACCGCTACCGACTGCTGCATCGCGACGCGGCGCTGGACAGGCTACGCGGCTGGAAGGCCGAGACACTGTCGAAGGCCATTCGCAATGCCGGACCCATCGCGGCGAACGCCGACATCCGCAAAGCGGACAGCGAGAATGCTGCCGCCAGGCCTAAGGCGCGTCGCGTCTGAACGAAATTCAGGCGAACGCTTTAAGCCTCTGTTTTCATCCATAATCGTTTAGAGCGACTTGACGGAAATAAGTTCCTCGACGGGAACCGCGCCGGCCTCGATCTCGACCACCCAGATGTCGGGATCGAATTTCTTCTCCCTTTCCAGTCGCGCGTCAAAGACGGCGGCATCGTCGCCGGCGCCGAGCAGACTGAAGAAACGGTCGTCGGGTTTGGCTGAATCGTAGCTCGTCTGTGGCGCCGGTCCAAACAAAGCAACCTCGCCCAGGCGGCCACGCGCCAGCACGAAGACGGCGCCGGCCTCAGTTGCGCCGCGCTTGACCACGGCGGCGAATCCGCCGGCGCCGAAAACCCGGCGCAATAGTGCCGACACCCACAGGTCGGTGGTTACGCGCATTACAAAACTCCGGATGAGATCCGGATGCTGTTTAGCGAGGTTTTCGCCAATCCGCGAGCGATCGCTTCGACCATTAGTAGGCCAAAGCCTCAGTTGGTCAGGCCGATCTCGCGCATCTTGACGTAGACAACCTCGTCGGGCTCGCCGGTCTCCGGCAGCCCGAACAGCGACTGGAACTCCTTGATCGCTGCCTTGGTGCGGGCCCCGACCACGCCATCGAGCTGCATGTCGTCATTGCCGAATGCCTTCAGCCCGGCCTGGATTTTGATGATGCGGGCATCGGGTGCCTGCACCGGCGCATCTGCCGGCGCCGAAGCGGAGACGGGAATTGCGGCCATGTCGTCCGGACGAGGTGCCGGATGCGGCACGACCGTCGAGGCGGTTGGCGTGGCGCCCAGCTGATCGAGCAGAACGCTGTCGATCTCGCCGGAAGCGCTAAGCCCGACTTTCTGCTGATAGGCTTGTATGGCCTTACGCGTGTTGGGGCCGGAAATGCCGTCGACGGTGCCGGAATAGAAGTCCAGATCCTTCAATATGCCCTGGATCTGCTCGACGACCGGATCGCTCTTGATCGGAGCCGAGCCCGGCCGCACGATGTTGATGGTGGTTTCGGGTTCGTCGGCGCCGGCTCGAGGAAAGCCCTCGATGCTCCTGGTCGCGAAAAACGCGCCGGCATGAGGAAAAGGCTGATACCACAGGGCATTCGCCGAGACGTAGAACAGCGTCACCAGGAAGGCGGTCGAACCGCCGACCAGAACCGGATTGCGCGAGATCAGGCTGCCGACGGCGACCGCGCTACCTTGGAAGGCATTGCCACGGCGCTTGACCGCCTTAGGCTGTTTTGCGGAGCGAGCCATGCCTGTCCCCCTTCGTCTCCGCCTTGGCTGCAGGCATCGGCAGCACGCCGGGCTTGTCGGTCGAACGTGCCTTCGGTCCGTTCACCGGCAAGCTGATCGTGACCGTGGTGCCCTCGCCCGGCATGCTTTCGATCGACATCGTGCCCTCGTGCAGCGCCACAAGGCCCTTTACCAGCGACAGGCCGAGCCCGGTTCCCTCGAAGCGGCGCGTATAGTCGTTCTGGATCTGCATGAACGGCTTGCCGAGATTGGCAAAGTCTTCCTCGGCGATGCCGATACCGGTGTCCCTGACCCAGAAATGCAGTCGCGAGCCGATCCGCTTGGCGCCGACGACGACATCGCCCCCATCGGGCGTGAACTTGATGGCATTGGAGACCAGGTTGATGAGTATCTGCTGCACGGCACGACGATCAGCGTTTATCTCGCCTGCATCCGGTGCGATCTGAGCCTGCAGATCGATGTTCTTTGCCTCGGCCTGCAGCCGCATCATCGACTGGCACATTTCGACGGCTTCCACGAAACGGAACGGTTCCGGCTCGGTTGCGTAGGCGCCGGCTTCGATCCTCGACACGTCGAGTATCGAGGTGACGACGGCAAGCAAATGCTGGCCGGACTCCTTGACCAGACCGACATATTCCTTCTGGCGCGGATCCTTGAAGGTGCCGAACATCTCATGCAGCAGCATGTCGGAAAAACCGATGATGGCGTTCAACGGCGTGCGAAGCTCGTGGCTGACGACCGCCAGAAACCGTCCCTTCGCCACTTCGGCAGACGCGGCCGCCTCTTTCGCAGCGGCAAGCTCTTCGCGCAAGCCGGCGAGTTCGTCGTTTTCGCGCAGAACGAGCGTGAAGACATCCTCATGCTCCGCCCGCATCAGCTCAAGGGAAAACGGCCGGTAGTTGTCCGCCGTCGGGCCATGGCCGTTTTGCGGCAGCCGAACGCGAAGATCAAGCCGGCGCGCCGACGCGCCGTCGCGCATGTCGGCCAGCGCGCTGAGGTATGCGACGCGATCGGACAGATGGATACGGTCGAACAGGCCGGTACCGAACAGCAGTTCCGGCTGCAGTTTCAGGATCGTGCGCGCCTTTGCCGACGCATCCAGTACCTCGCCATGCCTGCCGGCCCGCAGGACAACGGCGTCGATGATGTTCTCGAGCCGGTCATCGGTCGCCGGATCTAGCTGCGCGCCGGCCGGGCTGCCAAGTGCTGCGACGCGGGGAACGAGGGTGAGCGCCCAAGCCAGCGGCAGCAGCCAGTGCCAAGCAGCGATTTCCGCCGGGCCGAACGGGAAAACAGAACCGGCAAAAGCCTGCAGCAGGATAGCGACAAATGCGGATGCGGCACCCCAGAGTGCAGCGCGACGAGACGCGCCGATCCACCAGGCTTCGAACGGCAGCGCCACGACAAGCATGGCGGCCGGCGAGGCCATCCCGCCGGCCGCGGCAATGACACCGGCAAGAGCAAGACTGCCCATCACCAGGGCGACCTGGCCGGCGAACGCCATCTTGCCCGATGCTGCCACCAGCAAGGCAGCAAACCAGCAGAGGCCGAATGTCGCAAAGATCGCAGCCATGGTCACGGCCACGCCCATGCCCGAGGTGACCAGCGTGACTGCTGCACCTGCGGTAAAGAACGGAGCGGCCAGCATGACACCGATAAACCGCCCCTGGCACCGGCGGTCGTTCTTTCCGAGGATCGACGGATGAACCATACGTTCGCAACCGGCTGCCATCGCGCCGGGCAACTCAACGTATCTGGCCCTTATCGAACTCACTCAACGCACTCGCACCTGGTCGTGAACAGCCCTGCTTCGCAGGTTGCTTTTGTTGATCTGAAACTCGCATCCAGCGTTTAAGGAATGGATAAGGCGGGACCGATCAATGCCCGGCCGGAGGAAAATATTGGGAGGCCGGCGCGGCAAAACCTTGGCAATTGCGGCCATAGTAAATGGAGTGTTATTCGGGCGGACCGCCCTTTCGCCTCTGACAGTCGCCACCGGACGCCGCGCTTCCGGGGAATAACTATGGAAAACAAGCAGATGGATGGTTAACCCCGGGTGAAGAAAATCGGCTGGATTGGAGACAAATCCATTGCAAAATGCTATGCTTCGAGTTTGCCTAAAATTTGAGGAAAATTTTCGCTGACCGGGCAAGCCGTCCTTTGCGCGTCTATGCCACTATCATACCCATAAAAGAGGTCATGTCGCACGAATGCATGATCCGGTCAAAGATGAGGGCATACAGATGGGCTTTCTGATCAGAATGGCTTTCTGGTTTTCGCTGGTGCTTCTGGCGCTGCCGCTGAATGTCGGCTCCGACGAGACAGGCCACCAAAGCGTCGGGCCGATCCAGGCGTTGTTTGCGGCACGCGAAGCCGTTGGCGACATTGCCGGGATATGCGTGCGCAAGCCCGACGTCTGCGAGACCGGCAAGTCCGCAATGCACACGATCACCGCCCGGGCCAAGGAGACCGCCAAGATCGCGGCCGCCATGCTGGACGACAAGACCGCCGAACCCGACACGGCGACAATGACCGGCAGCTTGCCCGAGGACATCGTCTTGCCCGCGAAAGTCGAGTTGCCGGCGAAAAACTGAGATATTTTCCAGCGCATCTGTCACTGCACCGCAGGCCGTCCGCACCTCGACGCCTATGGTGTTTTTCCTCTTTTTCCGTGACGCGGCGTCGCCGGATGACTATATCCGAGGTGATGACCACGACGATCCAAACGATCCGCGACGACTTCTCCCTGCTTGACGAGTGGGAAGACCGCTACCGCTATGTGATCGAACTGGGCGAGGCCCTGCCGCCATTTCCCGATGAGGAACGCAACGCCGCCAACAAGGTGCCCGGCTGCGTCAGCCAGGTCTGGCTGACAACCGAATATGGACCGGGTCCCGATCCAGTCGTCACCTTCGCCGGTGATTCGGACGCCCATATCGTGCGCGGCCTCGTCGCTATCATGCTGGCGCTGTTTTCCAGACGACCCGCCAGCGAGATCCAGAAAACCGACGCGGAAGCCACGCTGAAGGCACTTGGCCTCGACGAACACCTGTCACCGCAACGCGCCAATGGTCTTCGTTCCATGGTCAAGCGCATCAAGCGCGATGCCGAGGCGGCGTTGAGGCAGACCGCCTGATTAGACGAACAGCGCGCGATTGCCCCGGCACGGCGGAGAGCCCCACGCATCGGGCAAGGTGTATCGATTGCTCCAGCAATGCCCCCAAAGCAAAACGGCGCCCGGAGGCGCCGTTGATCGTTCAACCCACGTTGGGAAGAGCCGATATCAGCGCCCCTTCCGCTTGCGGCCGAGACCCATCTTCTTGGCGAGCTGGGAGCGGGCGGCAGCATAGTTGGGAGCAACCATCGGATAGCTTGCGTCCAGGCCCCATTTTTCACGATACTCGTCGGGCGTCAGACCGTAGTGGGTCATCAAATGGCGCTTCAGCGACTTGAACTTCTTGCCGTCTTCAAGACAGACGATGTAGTCGTCATGGACGGAGCGTTTCGGGTTTACTGCCGGCTTCTGCTTGTCGGCAGGAGGTTGTTCACTGGTCCCGCCCACGCGCCCGAGGGCGGCATGGACATCGGCGATGAGGCTCGGCAGCTCGCCGACCGGCACCGGATTGTTGCTGACATAGGCGGCCACGACGTCGGCCGTCAATTCGATCAGCGCATCACTATTTCTGGAAGGTGTTTCGATAATATCCATGGCTTCCTGGCCCCAACGAGAGTTGTTTCTATCTGCGCCCTATTTTTGACAGGTCGGGCATCGCGCGAAATTTTTGCAGGAAAGAGCCTCTGCGATTCGCGTCACAACATCCTAATGAGCCAGTCAACCAAGTAAGTCAATTCGGTTCTTGCCCTGTATTCATCGATGTTAATAAAATATTCCACGATCAGCTTCAACCTTTCGTGCACTCTGTAATTTTGCGATATTTTCTGGTCCGACCAGCAACGGCTGACGCCCCCTCGGACTGCCATTACATCCTCGATGGCCAGTAAAATGTTCTCAATGCTTGGCTATGCTTGGTTGTGGCGCAGGCTATCTGGTTGTTTTCAGAATCTGAAAAACCATAGGTTGCGATTTGCTGTTTGCAAGCAAGCCAGAAATCAGCGCTGCGGACCGGCGCCGATCCATCAATGTGGGGTAATGTATTTTCCGTAGACCCAGCCGGTGACGAAATTGCCGTTGTGTGCCGGATCATGCCAGACTTCGCACCAGCGATAGCGGATCTTCTGTTCCTGCTTCCAAACCGGCTGCTTGGCGATGTCGAGCAGGTTTATGCCGCCGGTGCATTTCCCGGTCATCTGCAAAACCGCACCGTTGGGATACGCGGCCTGCTTCTGGGATGACCCCGCCGGATACTTGCGCACATTGAGCGTGTCGCCAAACGGAACGTTGGTCACTTGCCAAGCTGCGAACACGGTTGCATGAGATTGGCCGGTAAAGGCCAAAACTGTCGAAGCGACGACGAAAGCCGCGGCAGCGCGAAAACGGAATTTCATTTTCTCTCTCCTCCGGCTCATCTTCTGGAGCCCGGCGCAAAACATATACTCCGGCTCTTGAACCTGCGCTGATCGGCGTGTTCATTCTCCATTCAAATAACTTCCACAGCGAGACGCAATGACCCGAACCCCAGCATTTCCGACTGTCAGCCCGCCACGACCCGAGAAGCGGCCGGTCTTCGATCTCCATCATGGAGTAACCCGGACGGACGACTATGCCTGGCTGAGAGCCGACAATTGGCAAGAGATGTTCAGGGATCCGTCCCTGCTCGACGCCCAAATCCGCGCCCATCTCGAAGCCGAAAACGCCTATCAGGCGGCGTTGATGGCCGACACCGCCCAGTTGCGGAAGCAGCTTTTCAAGGAGATGAAGGGCCGCATCAAGGAAGATGATTCTTCCGTGCCGATGAAGGATGGGCCTTACGCCTATGGCTCATCTTTCAAGCTTGGCGGCGAGCAGCCGCGCTATTTCCGCACGCCGCGCGATGGCGGTGACCAGCAGATCCTGCTCGACGGCGATCTCGAGGCCGAAGGCAAGGCCTATTACCGCCTCGGCGGTGTCGACCATTCGACCGACCACCGCAAACTCCTCTGGGCCTTCGACGACAAGGGTTCCGAATTCTACACGCTTCGCGTCCGCGATCTCGCCGACGGCAAGGAGTTGCCGGATAGGATCCCGGCTACCGGTGGCGGCGGCGTATGGAATGCCCACAATGACGGATTTTTCTACACCCGCCTCGATCCCAACCACCGTCCTTCCAAGGTGCTGTTCCATGCCCTTGGCGACAGTCCTGAGAACGACCGGCTGATCTACGAAGAAATCGATCCGGGCTTCTTCATGAATGTCGGCGGCACGCGCTCCAACGAGTGGATCATGGTCGGCATCAACGACCACGAGACCTCGGAATATCGCATCATGAGCGCCAGCGAGCCGTTCGCCGAACCGAAGCTGGTTTCGGCGCGCGAGACCGGCCTGCAATACGAACTCGAAGAAGGCGGCGATATCTTCTTCATTCTCACCAACGCCGACGGCGCCAAGGATTTCAAGATCATGACGGCGCCGGCGAGCGACCCGGTGCGCGCCAACTGGCAGGAACTAGTGCCGCACGAAGCGGGCCGGCTGATCCTTTCGGTGATCGGCTTCAAAGACCATATGGTCAGGCTTGAGCGCAAGGAAGGCCTGCCGCGCATCGTCGTGCATGACCGCAAGAGCGGCGAGGAACACCTCATCTCCTTCGACGAGGAAGCCTTCTCGCTCGGCCTGTCGGGATCCTATGAATACGACACCGAGATCATGCGCTTTTCCTACTCGTCCATGACAACGCCGGCGCAGGTCTTCGACTACAACATGCGGACCCGCGAGCGCGTGCTGCTGAAGACGCAGGAAGTTCCGTCCGGTCACGACCCGGACCATTACGTGACGCGGCGGCTGATGGCGCCCGCCGCCGACGGCGAACTGGTGCCGATCTCGCTCATCCACCATCGCGACACGCCGCTCGACGGATCAGCGCCTTGCCTGCTTTACGGCTACGGTTCCTACGGCATCACGGTCCCGGCCGCCTTTAACACCAACTTGTTTTCGCTGGTCGACCGCGGCTTCGTCTACGCGATTGCCCATGTCCGCGGCGGCAAGGACAAGGGCTATGGCTGGTACGATGACGGCAAGCGGGCGCACAAGATGAACACGTTCACCGATTTTGTCGCGGTCGCCCACCACCTCGTCGCCGAACGCTATACGCAACATGACCGCATCGTCGCACAGGGCGGCTCGGCCGGCGGCCTGCTGATGGGCGCGATCGCCAACATGGCGTCGGAATGCTTCGGCGGTATTGTCGCCGAGGTTCCGTTCGTCGACGTGCTCACCACCATGCTCGACGCGACCTTGCCGCTGACGCCGCCGGAATGGCCCGAATGGGGCAATCCGATCGCTTCGGAGGAGGACTACCGAACGATCGCCGCCTACTCCCCCTATGACAATGTCGCCGCGCTCGACTATCCGCCGATTCTGGCGCTTGCCGGTCTCACCGACCCGCGTGTCACCTATTGGGAGCCGGCCAAGTGGGTGGCGCGGCTGCGCGACCGCAAGACCGGCGACAATCCGGTGCTGTTCAAGATCAACATGGACTCCGGCCATGCCGGCGCATCCGGCCGGTTTTCCAGGCTCGAGGAAATCGCCTTCACCTACGCGTTTGCGCTGAAGGTGGCGGGCAAGGCCGACCTTGCCACCACCAACGGCATCCACCTTTTGGACGCGCAAAGGGCGCTGTAGGATTTTGATCTTGCGCACGATCCCCTGCGGAAAATCGATTCCAATTTCCGGTCACGGCCTGGCTGATTTTCCGCTCGCAATTGCGATGGCCGCGCGCTACCCAAATGCGCGGGTTTTCGCAGCCGCGCCACCAAAATCATCCAGTCACGCCAGGGGTCTGCCATGTTGCTCGTCGACGTCTATCTCGACAAATCGCCTATCCAGGGCATCGGAGTCTTTGCCAAGAACAACATTCCCCGTGGCACTCTGGTTTGGAAGCTCGATCCCAATTACGACCGGCGCATCCCCGTCGAGACCTATGAACGCGAAACCGGGCCGATCAAAGCCTATCTCGATCGCTATTCCTATCCCGACCGGCGCGACCCGAACTACATCGTCTTCGAAGCCGACGACGCACGCTACATGAACCATGCCGATGACCCGAATTGCGACGTTTCCTCTCCCGAGGAGACGTATGCGTCGCGTGACATCGCGCCCGGCGAGGAAATGACCTGCAACTACAATCATTTCTTCGAAGCCGGCTTCGATTTCCTCGGCGACCGCTGACGCGCCGCCATCCCGTGCGGTTTTCGCGTCAGCTCGAAGGCTGCTTGCGGGCCGGATAGCCATTGGGATGCGGCGGTATGGCCTTCAGATAGGCTGATATCGCCGCCCGGTCCTCAGGCGTCAGTTCGGCCATGTTTCTCTGCACGTCGACCATGGCGCCACCGACGGTATCGAAATCCGGCGTGAAGCCGGTTTCGAGAAAGTTGGCGATGTCAGCCTCCAACCAGTCAGTAAGCCCGCCTTCACCCGAAGTAATATTCGGCACGATGCCGCTGCCTTCGGCAGCAGTGGCTCCGGCCAGCCATTCGCTCTTCCTGGTGCCGCCAGCAAAATCACGCGGCGTGTGGCATTCCCCGCAATGGCCCGGCCCTTCGACCAGGTAGCGGCCGGCCATCACCGGATCCGGCGTGCCCTCGGGGAAGGAAACCACCGGCTGGTCACTCAAATAGAGACGTTTCCACAGCCCGATACCGCGACGGATATTGAACGGGAATCCCAGCGAATTGGCCGGCGCCTTGCCGGCGACCGCCGGAAGCGTTTTCATGAAGGCATGGAGATCGGCAATGTCGGCCGGCTTCATGCGCGCGTAGGATGCATAAGGAAACGCCGGATAGAAATGCTCGCCGCTCGGCGACACTCCCTTGATCATGGCGTTGGCGAGGTCTTCGGCCGACCAGGCGCCGATACCGTCCTTGGCATCCTGCGAGATGTTCGGTGGCACGAAGGTGCCGAACGGCGTCTTGAGTTCGAGACCGCCTGCCAGTTGAAGGCGGGCATCGCCTTGAGAACCTGGCTTCGCATGACACGATGTGCAGCCTCCGGCATAAAAAATGCGCTTGCCCCTGGCGGCATCGCCGGGGCCGAGCTGCGCCAGGGTCTCAGTGTCGAGCCTGACCGGCGCCGACAGGACCCAGCCGGCGACAGCGCCGGCGGCGCCCAGAACGAGGGCGGCGCCGACGAGCTTTTTCAGCAGGCGCATCGCCCGCGATCAGCCCTTCTTTATCCTGTATGTCTGGTGGCAGGTGCCACAATCGCCGCCTATGGTGTTGAACCCCGCCTTCAAGGCATCGACGTCGGCCGGGGCGGCGGCCGCCGCAGCCTTGACGTCGGCGAGATATTTTTCCTCAATCGCCTTGAAGCCGGCCATATCCTCCCAGATCTTGGGGGCAGCGGTGGTGTCGCCGGTTTCGCTGCCAGCCGGGAAAAGGGTCTCGACCTTTGCATGGAATGTCTCGGCGTTGGCCTGCAGCGCCTTCAACGCCGCCAGCACGGCCGCGGCGTCGTAGGCGGTCTCACCCTTGACCACTTTCGACAATTGGCCGGCGATCTTTCCACGTTCCTTCATCAGGGCCTGCCGGTCCTGGATCGGATCGGCGAATGTAGCCGAACCGGCGAAGGCGAGCATAGAGATGGCGAGGATAAGCGTTCTCATTCAATTGGCTCCATGGTGAAGACGTTTCGGATGAAGATCGGCACTGATCGGTAACGGCAAAATTGGCTTAAAAATTCCGGAAATTCGCCTCACGCTTGTGTGAATTCTTGCGACAGTCGTTCTGTGCTGGAAAAAGGGCGTCCGATCTTGAGCCAAAGGAAAAGCCCCGGTTTTGCCGGGGCTTCTACAACTCGATCTGGCGATTACAGCGCCGCGCGCCTTTCCGGCGCGCAAGGGACGTTGTAACACCTTGATTTGCGCATGATCCCCAGCAAAAATCGATTTCGATTTTGCTACGCTGACCTTCGGTTCGGGGTCATGCGCTGGCCTTTTCGTAAAGCTCAAGGACATGGTCCCAGTTGATGAGGCTGTCGACGAAGGCCTCGAGATATTTCGGCCGGGCGTTGCGATAGTCGATGTAATAGGAGTGCTCCCAGACATCGACGCCCAGGATCGGCGTCGCGCCATGGACCAGCGGATTCTCGCCGTTCGGCGTCTTCGAGATCGCCAGCTTGCCGTCCTTGACCGAAACCCAGGCCCAGCCTGAACCGAACTGAGTGGTTCCGGCGGCGATGAAGTCGGCCTTGAACTTGTCGTATCCGCCGAGGTCGCTGTCGAACGCCTTTTGCAGCGCGCCCGGCAATTTGTTGCCGCCGCCGCCCTTCTTCATCCACTTCCAGAAATGGATGTGGTTGTAATGCTGGCCGGCGTTGTTGAAGAGCCCTGGGTTCTTGCCGAAGGACTGTTTTACCACCTCTTCGACCGACAAATCGCCGAGCCCGGCTTCGGCAGCCAGTTTGTTGCCGTTGTCGACATAGGCCTTGTGGTGCTTGTCATGGTGATACTCCAGCGTCTCCTTCGACATGTAAGGTTGCAAGGCCTCGTAGTCATAGGGCAAGGCGGGCAGTTCAAAAGCCATCGGTCGTACTCCTCGTGGAAAAAATCCGGTGCGATACCGGACTAACATAGGTCTGGATTGATATGGAGCAACTCCGGAATGAAGCCCCGGTTCGCTTTTTCGCCAGTCAGCCGGTCGAAGTCGAATGCGCCCAATCCCAGTAGAGTTCGCGCGCCTTCTTGGCTACAGGCCCGGGCTGGAGATTGCGATCCTCGATGCGGGTGACCGGCACGACTTTTGAATGGTTTCCCGTCGAGAATATCTCGTCTGCTTCGAGGAAGTCGCGCACCGACAGCGTCTTCTCGGTGGTCTTGAACCCATACTCGCCAAGCAGCGTCATTGTCCGCGAGCGGGTGATGCCGGACAAGAACGTGCCGTTCGGCGCCGGCGTCAGGACATGGCCGTCCTTGACCAGGAAAATGTTCGAGGTTCCGGTCTCGGCGACATTGCCCAGCATGTCGAGCACCAGGGCATTGTCGAAGCCGCGCATCTTGGCTTCGAGGATGGCACGACCATTGTTGGGATAGAGGCAGCCGGCCTTGGCGTTGGTCGGCATGGTTTCGATGGTCGGGCGCCGGAACGGCGAGACGGTGACCGAAAAGCCCGCCGGCGAGATCATTGGCGATTCGTAGAGGCAAAGGCAGAAACGGGTCGAGGCCGGATCTGCCGGCACGCCCATATAGCCGCCATGCTCGGCCCAGTACATCGGCCTTATATACACCGCCGTCTTGCCGTCGAATTTCTTCAGCCCGTCCCAGGTCAGCCCGACCATCTTTTCGGCGCTCATGGATGGTTTGAGACCAAGCGCGATCGCCGATGCGTTCACCCTCGCGACGTGGCGGTCGAGATCTGGGGCGACGCCCTCGAACCAGCGGGCGCCGTCGAACACGCTGGTGCCGAGCCACATGGCATGGCTGCGCGGCCCCAGGATGGCGACGTTGCCTTCATACCAGTCGCCGTCCACGAAGGTCCATGTCGCGGATTGCGCCGCAGTTGCCAGTGTCATGGCTTTTTTCCGTTACAGACTTGTCCTGTCTCGCCATTGGAAGATGCTTTGGCGTCTGCCGTCAACGGGGTTTGCTGAGATTTGTTGAGGCCAGCGGTATGTGAATTGCAATCTGTGCTTGCGCCTCGCCTTGCGTCGCCGCAAAACTGTCACCATGCACCATGCGGCTTACGTTTTCGACGCCTACGGCACGCTGTTCGATGTCCATGCCGCCGTGCGCCGTCATGCCGACCAGATCGGGCCGGACGGCCAGCTCCTGTCGGAGATCTGGCGCGCCAAGCAGCTTGAATATTCCTGGGTCAGGACGCTGATGGGCGCCTACACCGATTTCTGGCAACTCACCGAGCAGGCGCTCGATTTCGCCCTGCGCAAGGTTCCCTCCGCGGACAAGGGGCTCAGGGCCAAGTTGCTCGACGCCTATTGGCGGCTGGACTGCTATCCGGAGGTGCCGGCCGTGCTCAAGGCGCTCAAGGCGTCGGGCGCAAAGCTGGCGATTCTTTCCAACGGCTCGCCTGAAATGCTGGAGGCGGCGGTCAAATCGGCCGCGCTCGACCAGGTTCTGGACGACATCTATTCCGTCGATGCCGTCAAGCGGTTCAAGGCCGATCCGTCGGTCTACGACATGGTCACGACAGGCTGGCGCCTCTATCCGGGTGCGGTGTCGTTTCAGTCATCCAACCGCTGGGATGTTGCCGGCGCCACCAAGTTCGGCTTCCGGACAGTCTGGATCAACCGTTCCAACCAGCCCGAGGAATACCGGGACTTTCCGCCGGCCCTGATCCTGCCCTCGCTCGAAGGCCTGCTGACCGGAGGCTAGCCCGCAATTCTCACACTCGATGTGAGAATTGCGGGCTGGCGCATGACCCCAAAAATCGGGTTCGATTGCAAAGGATCATGCCCAAAGTAAAAGTGCTACAGCGTCCTTTACGCGTCCAAATGGGCGCACGGCGCTGTAGGCCTGTTGCCTCGGCGCAACAGGGGCGGACCCGTCACAGCTTTGCCTTTGTTTGTCCTCCGTCAGGCCAGAATCGGAACCGCCTATCGCGCCGGGCATTGGTAGGGCTGGCGCCGTACTGATCGGCATATTCATGTTTGTTTCGATTTGAGACCTAAAAAAGGCAATCATGTTCACAACCGAAATCGAATCCTATCGCCTGAGCCGTCGCGGCTTTCTCAACGCCGCTGCGCTCGGTGCCGCCTCGATTGCGGTTTCCGCCTGCACCACGGTGGGAGGGCAGCCGGTCGAGCCGCCGCCGCTAGCCAATGTCGAGCCGCCGCTCCTGGACTATGCAACAATGTACGCTCCGGTCAGCGACGGTGGGTTCGAGCTCCCGGGCATACCGTACGAGAAAATCGACGAGCAATTTCTGCGTCAGATCGTTCCCGATCCGACCGGCCAACGGCCCGGCACCATCGTCGTCGATACGGCCGGCCATCACCTCTATCTCGTGCGTCCGGGCGGACAAGCTATCCGTTATGGTGTCGGACTGGGTCGCGCCGGTTTCGAATGGTCTGGCGATGCCGTCGTCCAGTGGAAGCAGAAATGGCCGAAATGGACCCCGCCGGCCGAAATGATCGCCCGCCAGCCCGAGCTCGCAAAATACAGCGCCGAGAATGGCGGCATGCCCGGCGGGCTGACGAATCCGCTCGGCGCGCGGGCGCTGTATCTCTTCGAGGGCAACGAGGACACGCTTTACCGCCTGCACGGCTCGCCGGAGTGGTACTCGATTGGCAAATCGGTGTCATCTGGCTGCGTTCGCTTGATAAATCAGGACATTATCGACCTTTATGACCGTGTGCCCAACAAGACGCCGGTGATCGTTACCGCCGGTGTCGGTCAGGAGCTGGTTGCCACGGCAGACCGCAAAGCCATCCCAATCGATGCGGGCGTCCCGGATGGATCCATCCTGCTCGGCCCTGCAAGGTCGATCTCGGATTCGATCTTCTGAGCTGGTCGAAAGGGCTGGAGCGGCCGGCGTACCTTTGAATCCGATGCTCCTTGCCTGAGCATCGTCTAAAGCCGGTGCCCACTTTTGGGTCCGATGCTTTTTTGTTTGAGCATCGGATTTTCCCAAAAACCGGTTCCCACTTTGGGTCCGATGCTTTCAGCGCCCTCTTGCCAGACTGCCGAGGATGCCGCGCACGATCGCCCGTCCGACGGACGAGCCGACCGAGCGAACCACCGCCTTGATCGCCGCCTCCGCCACCGTCTGGCGATTGGACGATCGCGGCGCCGGTGCCCGCCTGCCGCCGGTGGGCTGGGGGGCGGAATCGTCATTGCCGAAGCCTGGGATGGTCCAGCGTGAGCGGCCGCTCTCCTGCTGCTGCGCCTCTGCGTCGAGAGCGTCCTTGGCTTTTTTCTGCAGCATCTCGAAAGCCGATTCACGATCGATGGTTTGGTCGTATTGCCCGCTAACCGGGCTCTCAGTGATCAACTTGCGGCGCTCGTCAGGCGTGATCGGGCCAAGGCGTGAAGACGGCGGGCGAACCAGCGTACGCTGGACCATGGACGGAACACCTTTGGCTTCCAGCGTCGAGACCAGCGCCTCTCCGGTGCCGAGTTGCGTGATCACGGTTGCACAGTCGAAGTCGGGATTCGGCCTGAAGGTCTCGGCGGCGGTCCTCACGGCCTTCTGCTCCCGCGGCGTGTAGGCGCGCAAGGCGTGCTGCACCCGGTTGCCGAGCTGGGCCAGAACCGTCTCGGGGATATCCAGCGGATTCTGGGTGACGAAGTAAACGCCGACGCCCTTCGAACGGATCAGGCGGACCACCTGTTCGACGCGGTCGATCAGCACCTTCGGCGCATCATCGAACAGAAGGTGCGCCTCGTCGAAGAAGAAGACCAGCTTCGGCTTATCGGGATCGCCGACTTCGGGCAGCTCCTCGAACAGTTCCGACATCAGCCACAAAAGGAATGTCGCATAGAGCCGGGGATTCATCATCAGCTTGTCGGCAGCCAGCACGCTGATGGCGCCGCGGCCGTCGCGGGTGGTGCGCATGATGTCGGCGATCCGTAGTGCCGGCTCGCCGAAGAAATTCGTCGCTCCCTGCTGCTCCAGAACCAGCAGCGTGCGCTGGATCGCACCGACCGAGGGCTTGGTCACATTGCCGTAGCGAGCGCCGATTTCTTCGGCGCGATCGGCGATGTTGGCAAGAAGCGCTTGCAGGTCCTTCAGGTCAAGGAGCAACAGGCCTTCCTCGTCGGCGATGCGGAAGGCGATGTTCATGATGCCTTCCTGCGCCTCGGAGAGGTTCATCAGGCGCGACAGAAGCAGAGGGCCCATTTCCGAGACGGTGGCGCGGATCGGATGGCCCTGCTCGCCGAACAAGTCCCAGAAGATGACCGGAAATTCCTGGAAATCATAGGGATCGAGCTTGACCTGCTCGGCACGCTTGACCAGAAAATCCTGTGGCGTGCCCATCATGGCGATACCGGACAGGTCGCCTTTGATGTCGGCGCAGAAGACCGGCACGCCGGCATTGGAGAAACCTTCCGCCAAAATCTGCAAGCTCACGGTCTTGCCAGTACCGGTCGCACCGGTGACCAGGCCGTGACGGTTGCCATACTGAAGCAGCAGATTTTCGGCGCGCTGGTAGCTGTCGTCGGGCTTTCGGCTGGCTCCTATGAAAATACTGGTGTCGTCAGCCATGTGTCCGGTCTCCGCAAACCTGAAGTGTTGAAGCCCTGGTCTATTGAAAGTAGCAGGGCTCGCCGCAGGTATAATGACGCCATTGCGCAGCGACAATGGCCATGGTCGAATTGAGTTTTTGGAGCTTGCGGATTTTGCGCATGTTTGGCAATCGGTTGACGGTTCATCGTCGCAGGACGCGTGTTGCATTGTGATATGGGACGGGGAACCGTAGACTGACGTTCCAGGCCTATCGGCCGAGAAGACGAGGAGAGCGGATGGGCGCCGGTGCCTTGAACCACGATGCCGAACTTCCAAACCCTGACCGGCAGCGGTGGCTGGGCCTTGCGGAAAAAGCCTTGGCCGGCGGATCCTTCGAGGAAAAGCTCGTATCCCATACGGACGATGGCATCCGCATCGAACCGCTCTACGAGCGTTCGGTCACCGCAGAGCCTCTGGCGCGGGCAAATCCCAGATCGCCGTGGATCGTCAGCCAGCGTATCGATGATCCGGATATCGGCCGCGCCAAAGCCCAGGCCCTGGAAGACGTCGCACAGGGCGCCACCGGATTGTCGCTTGTTTTCGAAGGCGCGCCGAATGCGTTCGGCTATGGCCTGCCGAGGACTGCCGAGGCGCTGGAGACCGTGCTCGACGGCGTGCCGCTCAATCGCATCCAGGTTCGCATCGACGCGCATCCCTGGAGCCGCGCCGTGGCCGACTGGCTGGTTGCGTTCTTGAGCAAGCGCCGGTCAGACCCGGCAAAGCTCAACCTGTCCTTCGGTATCGATCCGGCGGCGATCTTTGCCGGAACCGGCCGGTTGCGCATGTCGATCGAGGCCCTGCAGGCGTCGATGCCGCAGTCCCTGGCGCATTTTTTCTCGATGGACGTGCCCGGGGTCCTGCTGGAGGCAGACGGACGCGTCTTCCACAATGCAGGCGCCACCGAAGCGCAGGAGCTGGGCACCATGATAGCTTCGGCGGTCTCCTATCTCAGGATGTTCGAGGAGGCGCGCCAGCCGCTTGTCTATGCGGCGCCCCATATCGGCTTCGCGCTGAGCGTCGACCAGGACCAGTTCGTGTCGATGGCCAAGGTCAGGGCCCTGCGCAGGCTATGGGCGCGGGTCCAGGAGGCATGTTCGATCGCCGCGTCCACCGCCAACATCCATGCCGAGACCTCATTCCGCATGATGACTTCGGCGGACCCGGAGACAAACATCCTGCGCACCACGATCGCCGCTTTTGCCGCGGCAGCCGGCGGGGCGGATTCGATCTCCATCCTGCCGCATACGATCGCGCATGGCCTGCCGACGGGCTTTGCCCGCCGTGTCGCCCGCAATACGCAACTGATCATGGCCAACGAAAGCCATATCGATCATGTCGCCGACCCTGCTTGCGGTTCGGGCGCCGTTGAAGCGCTGACCGCCGAACTCGGCGAAGCGGCGTGGGAAGAATTCCAGCGGATCGAGGCGGAAGGCGGCGTGCTGTCCAGCCTGCAGCAAGGACACATCCAGAAACGAGTTCAGGCGGCCTCCGCCCGCCGCAATGCTGCCTATCAAGCGGGCGAGCGGGCCATCATCGGCACGACGCTTCACCCGTCGAAGACCGAACGTCCGGTCGAAACGCTGGCGGCGGAGCGGCGTCCTGCCGTCACTGAGGGCGTGGCGGTGTGCGAGCCGCTGTTTCCGATCCGCCTTGATCAATCGATCGGAGCAGCGCCATGATCCCGGACTTTAGCCAAATCGGCTGGTCGGCGCCGCGCCGGGCGCCGATCGAGGTCAAGGGCCAGCGGATGACCCCGGAAGGACTGGCCATCAAGCATCTGTACAACCAGGGCGACCTCAAGGGCTTGCCGCATCTCGACACTTATCCGGGCCTGCCGCCATTCGTGCGCGGCCCCTACCCGACCATGTATGTCCAGCAGCCCTGGACGATCAGGCAATATGCCGGCTTCTCGACGGCGGAAGAGTCGAACGCCTTTTACCGGCGCAACCTTGCAGCCGGCCAGAAGGGACTGTCGGTCGCTTTCGACCTCGCCACCCATCGCGGCTACGACAGCGATCATCCGCGTGTTGCCGGTGATGTCGGCATGGCGGGCGTCGCCATCGATTCCATCCTCGACATGCGCCAGCTCTTCGACGGCATCCCGCTTGACGAGATGACGGTGTCGATGACCATGAACGGCGCGGTGCTGCCGATCATGGCGCTCTACATCGTGGCGGCGGAAGAACAGGGCGTTGCGCAGAAGGACCTCGCCGGAACCATTCAGAACGACATTCTGAAAGAGTTCATGGTGCGCAACACCTACATCTATCCGCCAAAGCCTTCGATGCGGATCGTGTCCGACATCTTCTCCTACACGTCGCAGCACATGCCGAAGTTCAATTCGATTTCGATCTCCGGCTATCACATGCAGGAAGCAGGGGCGACCGCCGACCTCGAGCTCGCCTACACGATCGCCGACGGCATCGAATATGTCCGCGCCGGTGTCGCGGCGGGTCTCGATATCGACCGTTTCGCGCCGCGCCTTTCCTTCTTCTGGGCGATTGGCATGAACTTCTTCATGGAGGTCGCCAAGCTGAGGGCAGCCCGCCTTTTGTGGTCGACCCTGATGCTGAAGAACTTCTTGCCGAAGGACGAGCGCTCGCTGTCGCTGCGAACCCATTGCCAGACTTCGGGCTGGTCGCTGACGGCGCAGGATCCTTACAACAACATCATCCGCACCATGATCGAGGCGATGGCGGCGACGCAGGGTCATACGCAATCGCTGCACACCAACTCCTTCGACGAGGCGATGGCACTGCCGACCGACCATTCGGCCCGCATCGCCCGCAACACACAGCTCATCCTGCAAAAGGAATCCGGCACCACCCGCATCATCGACCCGTGGGGAGGCTCTGCCTATCTCGAACGGCTGACGCATGATCTGGCGGCGCGCGCGCTTGCCCATATCGAAGAGGTCGAGAGCCTGGGCGGCATGGCCGCCGCAACCGAAAAAAACATACCGAAGCTGCGCATCGAAGAGGCCGCCGCGCGCACGCAGGCGCGGATCGATTCCGGCGAGCAGATACTGGTCGGCGTCAACGCCCATCGTCCCGAGACGGATATAAAAGTCGACGTGCTGAAGATCGACAATGCCGAAGTCAGAGCCCGGCAATTGTCGAAACTGCAACGGCTGAAAGGCACGCGCGATGTCGGCGCCGTCGAGAGCGCACTGAGTGCGCTGAGCCGGGCTGCGGAGAGCGGCGAAAATCTGCTGGAGTTCGCCATTCGCGCCGCGCGCGCCAACGCCACGGTCGGCGAGATTTCGCTGGCTCTGGAAAAGGTTTTCGGCCGTCACGTCGCCTCGGTCCAGACGATCTCCGGCGTCTATCGCAAGGCGCTCGGCGACAATCCCGTGGTCGACCGCCTGCAGGACAAGATCGTGGCATTCGAGGAGAAGTCCGGCGGCAAGCCGCGCATTCTCGTCGCCAAGATGGGACAGGACGGCCACGATCGCGGCCAGAAGGTCATCGCCACGGCCTTTGCCGATCTCGGCTTCGACGTCACCGTTGGGCCGATGTTCCAGACGCCGGAGGAGATCGCCAGGCTCGCGGTCGAGCACGACGTGCATATCATCGGCGCCTCGTCGCTAGCGGCAGGACATTTGACGCTCATTCCCGAACTCAAGGACGCGCTAAAGAAGCTCGGCTGCGACGATATGCTGATCGTCGCCGGCGGCGTCATCCCGCCGCAGGATTACGATGCGGTACGTCAGGCAGGTGCCACCGAAATCTACCCGCCTGGCACGGTCATTCCGGAAGCGGCGGATCGGCTGATGGACCGGCTGCTGCAGGTCGGCTGACACCGGTTATAATGTATGTTGCTGAAGTCGGCGCTTTATCGACCGAGGGAGATCTATGGCGAACCCGTTCTCTGCGGGCTGGCATCCGCTTGTCTTTTCGATATCGCCAAGAACCATCCATTCGTCGACTTTTGCCGCAGCCGATCTTTTTGTTTATTTCAATGGGCTAAGCATCGAAGCCGAGCAGGCGGACATCATTCAACTGGTCATGATGGTCGCGGCCGGCGAGATCGACGAGGCTGGCGCGGCGGCATTCTTCCGCGACCATGTCGTCAAGGTCGAGGCCTAACTGGCAGTCAGCTTCACAATCTCCCATTCCTTGCCGTTCACCACAGCAATTTCGCCGACCTTCTTGCCGAACAAGGCCAGGGCCATCGGTGAAACATGGGAAATTGTGCCCTTGCCCGGATCGGCCTCATCCTCGCCGACAATCTTCCAGTGTACCTTCCTGCCGTCATCGCCTTCCAGCGTGACGCCCATGCCAAAGCGAACCAGATTGCTGCCCGATTCCGGCACGGACAGCTCGGCGCTTTCACGCCGCGCGGTCCAGTAGCGCAGGTCGCGCGAAATGAGCGCGATACGCTCGCGGTCGGCCCTCTTTTCCGCTCTGGCCAGATCATCACGCAGGGCCGCCAGTTCGGCGTCGATCAGCGCCAGGCCGCGTTGCGTCACCAGATTGCGGTGCTGACTGATCGGCCGCTCGCCGATGCCGGCGATGGCGTTTTCGCTGTCCTCTTCGCGCGTGAAGGCTCTGCTCATCAGTCGAGCTTATGCCTCGCGCGGCGACTTCACAAGCTATTGCCGGCAAACCGGATTGGCCGATCCAGTCTGGCACGATTCCTGCGGCGCGACGGCCGAACGCTGGGAATCTGTGCCGATGTTGAACAGACGAAAATTTCTCGCACAAACCGCCGGCTTTGCCGTCCTGGGCCTCTCGCTCGGCAAGGCAGCGGCGGGCAGCCTGCCCGGAATCGACAATGCCTCGATCCGCGGCTCGATCAACGCTGCCGACCTCGGCGTGCGACCCGGCGCGCTTGACGACCAGAGCAAGGCCTTCGCCAGGCTGCTGCTCGACGCAAACGACCGCGACATGCCGGTGTTCCTGCCGCCGGGAACTTATGTCGTATCCAACCTGTCGCTGCCCAGCCGGATCAGGCTTTCCGGCGTGCCGGGCGCATCGCGGATCGTATATGGCGGCAACGGCCATCTGCTCATGGCCGAACAGGCCGGGCACATCGAATTCACCGGGCTGGTGTTCGAAGGCACCAACCGCTGGATGGGCGATTACGCGCAAGGCCTGCTCGACCTCCGCCGCGTCGCTCACCTCGTCATCGACAATTGCCAGATATCAGGCAGCGGCAAGAGCGGCCTGGCGCTCGAGCACGCTTCGGGCCGCATCGAGCGCTCGGAAATATCGGGCGCGGCCGACGCGGGAATCTATTCGGTCGAAGCCGCCGGCCTGGAGATATCAGGCAACACCGTTTTTGACTGCGCCAATGGCGGTATCCTGGTGCACCGCTGGCAAGCGGCCGAGGATGGCACCATCGTCAGCGGCAACCGCGTAGAATGCATTCAGGCGCGTAGCGGGGGAACCGGCCAGAACGGCAACGGCATCAATGCGTTCCGCGCCGGCAACGTCGTCATCTCGGGCAATATCGTCTCGGACTGCGCGTTTTCGGCGATCCGCGCCAACAGCGCCAGCAATCTGCACATCACCGGCAACACCTGTTCGCGGTCCGGCGAAACGGCACTCTATTCCGAATTCTCCTTCGAGGGAGCGATCGTCAGCAACAACATTGTCGATGGCGCCGCCAACGGCATCTCTATCGTCAATTTCAACGAAGGCGGCCGCATGGGCGTGTGTTCAGGAAACATCGTCCGCAACCTCTCGACCAGCGGCCCCTACCCTGCAGATGCGCCCGGTTTCGGCGTCGGCATCAGCGTCGAGGCGGATACCACGGTCTCCGGCAACGTCGTCGAGAATGCGCCGCTCTACGGCATGCACATCGGCTGGGGGCCGTTCATGCGCAATGTGGTCGCTACCGCAAACATCATCCGCAAAGCCGGAACCGGCATCGCCGTCACCGTGGTCGAGGGCGCCGGGACGGCGGTCGTCTCCGATAATGTCATCGACGGCGCCCAAAACGGCGCGATCGTCGGCCACCGCTGGGCCGAGCCGGTGACGGGCGATCTAGCCTCATCAGGCGATGCCGGCTATGCGCATCTGACCATCGAGCGCAATCATGTGAGCTAAAGCCGTTCTCAGCTCAATGCGGCGGTGGGGCGGAGTGCGCCGACTTTGGCGCCGATCCGGCTTTCGATGGGCGGAAGTGCCTGTTCTTTCAGTTTCGCCGCCAGCGCCTTGTCGGCGAGCAAAAACCTGGCAATGCATGCCGCGACCATGACTTCAGCGGCGCGGCCAGCGCCATCATCGCATTTGAGCGCAACGCCAAGGCCAAGCTCTGGAAGTGCAGCGCAATAGACGCCTTCAGCCCCTCCCTTCACAAAAATCCGGCCGGGTGCGGCCTCCATCAGCGCAACATCAGCCCTGCCTGTGCCGGCGACCAGAAAGGGCTCGGCCATGCAGGCGGAAAGCAGCCGCTTTGCGGCCTTGGCGCGCACGGGTTCAAAGCCGACACCGGTCGCCATGCGGGCAAAGCCGAGCGCGAAGCTGCGTAGCGGCACGGCATAGGTCGGGATCGAGCAGCCGTCAGTGCCGCAATGATCGAAATCATGGGCAGCACCCGTCACCGCTTGCATTGCGTCGCGCACCATCTCCTGCGAGGCGTGGCCTGATTTGACATAGCCGCGATGGGCGATGCCGGCGTGGACGCAGGTGCAGAGAAAGCCCGCATGCTTGCCAGAACAATTGTTGTGCAGTGCGTTTGGCGCCTTGCCGGCACGGGCGAGCGCAACTGTCGCCGCATGGCTGGACGGCCAATGGGCGCCGCATTCCAGCGCGGTCTCGTCCAGCCCGGCCTTCGCCAGCATCGCCCACGCAAGTTCGACATGCGCCAGCTCGCCGGAATGCGAAGCGCAGGCAAGCGCCAATTCGCGGTTGCCGAAACCGTACGCATCGGCCGCGCCGCTTTCGACCAGCGGCAGCGCCTGGATCGCCTTGACCGCCGAGCGCGGAAACACCGGGCGAGCCGTATCGCCGATTTCCCAGACCGGCTTTCCGTCGGCATCGAAGACCGCAATAGCGCCACGATGCGCGCTCTCGACCACGGCGCCGCGCAAAACTTCGACCACAACCGGATTTGTCATGAATTCCCCGCTAACGCATGACCTCGAAAATCGGAATCGATTTTCGAAAAGGATGCGTAAAATCAAAGTGTTACAGCGTCCTTTTCGCGCCCGGAAGGGCGCGCGGCGCTGTAGTGCGGGCCGCTTTTATCTGATCCGATCGAGAATGGAAACGTAGTTGGCGACCGCGGCACCTCCCATATTGAAGATGCCGCCGAGCTTGGCCCCCGGCACCTGGATGCCGCCCGCCTCGCCGACGAGCTGCATGGCGCTCAGCACGTGCATCGAGACGCCGGTGGCGCCGATCGGATGGCCCTTGGCCTTCAGCCCGCCGGATGGATTGACCGGCAGCCGGCCGTCCTTCGCCGTCTCCCCACCCAGCGCCAGTTTCGCGCCCTCGCCCGGTTTCGCCAGGCCCATCGCCTCATATTCGATCAGCTCGGCTATGGTGAAGCAGTCATGCGTCTCGACGAAGGACAGATCATCGAGCGTCACGCCGGCCTTCTTCAGCGCCTGGTTCCACGCATGCTCGCAGCCTTCGAAGGCGAGGATATCGCGCTTCGACATCGGCAGGAAATCCTGCACATGCTCGTTGGCGCGGAAGGCAACGGCGCGGCGCATCTTCAACGCCGTCGCCGTGTCGGCTAGGACCAGAGCCGCGGCGCCGTCCGAAACCAGCGAGCAGTCGGTGCGTTTCAGAGGGCCAGCGACGAAGGGGTTCTTCTCACTCTCGTGCCGGCAGAACTCATAGCCGAAATCCTTGCGCATCTGTGCATAGGGATTGTCGACGCCGTTCTTGTGGTTCTTGGCGGCGATCATCGCCAGCGCGTCCGACTGGTCGCCATAACGCTGGAAATAGGCTTGGGCGATCTTGCCGAAAACGCCGGCGAAGCCTGCCGGCGTGTCGCCCTCCTCGGGCAGATACGAAGCCTTGAGAAGGTTCTTGCCGATTTCTGCGCCTGATGTCGTCGTCATCTGCTCGGCGCCGACCACCAGCACGATACGGGCCGCATTGGCGTCGATCGCGCGGATGCCTTGCCTGACCGCCGCCGAGCCGGTGGCGCAGGCGTTCTCGACACGCGTCGCCGGCTTGAAACGCAGCCGGTCGTCGGCCTGCAGCACCAGGCTTGCGGTGAAATCCTGCGCGGAAAAGCCGGCATTGAAGTGGCCGAGAACGATCTCGTCGACCTCATCCGGGCCTATCCCGGCATGATCGAGCGCCTCGCTAGCCACCTTGGCGATCAGGCCCTCCAGCGTCTCGCCTTCGAGCTTGCCGAAGCGCGAATGCGCCCAGCCGACGATGCATGCTGTCATAGCTATCTCCATCCTGCGGGCCGGGCTACGCGACGTCGCGGCGCGCCAAAGCATTGTTCAAGCATGAACCGTTCCTGCGACTTCGTGAAGGGGCCAGAACCACACAATTGCTTGATCTTGATATCTGGTCACGGCACCTGACTTTTGCCACCAATTCAGCCCGGATTTTTGTTGATTGATCCGTCAATAAAAAATAACCTTGTTGCAACAGGCCGGAGCGAAGATGCCGAAAATTGGAATGGAGCCGTTGCGCCGCAAGGCGCTCATCGACGCGACGATCTCGGCGATCGGCGAGCGCGGCTCGCTTGATGTCACGATGTCGGAAATCGCCGGGCGCGCCGGCGTCTCCTCTGCGCTTGCCCATCACTATTTCGGCGCCAAGGACGAACTTTTGCTGGCGACGATGCGGCACATCCTGGCCGAGCTGACCGCCGATATGCGGCGCGCGCTTCGATCGGCCAGCACGGCGCGCGAGCGCGTTTCGGCGGTGGTCGCCGTCAATTTCTCTGACGTCCAGTTCCGCCCGGAAACGATCGCCGCCTGGCTCGCCTTCTATGTCGAGGCGCAGAAATCGTCAGCGCTGCGCCGGCTGCTCAAGGTCTATGCGCGGCGCCTGCATTCCAATCTGTTGAGCGGGCTGACCGGCATCCTGCCGAGAAGCGAAGCCGACCGGGTCGCCGAGGCGACAGCGGCGCTGATCGACGGGCTCTATATCAGGCGCGCGCTGAAGGACGGCGTGCCCAATGCCGCGACCGCGATCGCACTGATCGAGGACTATCTCGAAACGAAACTCAGCCGGCGGAGCGCACAGTGACGTCCAAGCGACCCAATTTCCTGATCGTCATGGTCGATCAGCTCAACGGCACATTGTTCCCGGATGGGCCGGCGGACTTCCTGCACGTGCCGCATTTGAAGGCATTGGCCGCCCGCTCGGCACGCTTTGCCAACAACTACACCGCCTCGCCGCTCTGCGCGCCGGGCCGCGCCTCGTTCATGAGCGGACAGTTACCATCGCGCACCGGAGTCTACGACAATGCTGCCGAATTCGTCTCGTCGATCCCGACCTTCGCCCATCACCTGCGGGCAGCCGGTTACTACACCTGCCTGTCGGGCAAGATGCATTTCGTTGGGCCGGACCAGTTGCACGGTTTCGAGGAGCGGCTGACCACCGACATCTATCCTGCCGATTTCGGCTGGACACCGGACTATCGCAAGCCCGGCGAGCGTATCGACTGGTGGTATCATAATCTCGGTTCGGTGACAGGCGCCGGCGTCGCCGAGACCACCAACCAGATGGAGTATGACGACGAGGTGGTGTTCCTGGCCACGCAGAAAGTCTATCAGCTTTCGCGCGAACAGGACGATGCGAACCATCGGCCCTGGTGCCTTACCGTTTCGCTCTCGCACCCGCACGATCCCTATGTCGCGCGCAAGCAGTATTGGGATCTCTACGAACATTGCCAGGCGCTGGATCCGGAAACGGGGTTCATCGCACATGACGAGCAGGACACGCATTCACAACGTCTGTACCGCGCCAGCGACTACCCCTCGTTCGAGATCACCCCTGAGCAGGTGCGTCGTTCGCGGCGCGGCTATTTCGCCAACATCTCCTATGTCGACGACAAGCTCGGCGAGCTTCTGGACGTTCTCAAGCGAACACGCATGCTCGACGATACCGTCATCCTGTTCTGCTCGGACCACGGCGACATGCTCGGCGAACGCGGCCTGTGGTTCAAGATGAGCTTCTTCGAAGGCTCGGTGCGGGTGCCACTGATGATCGCCGGCAATGGCGTACCAGCAGGACTGATCAAGGCCCCGGTTTCCAATCTCGATGTGGCACCGACGCTTTGCGACCTCGCTGGCATCGACATCGGGGCGATCGCGCCGTGGACCGACGGCCAGTCGTTGCTGCCGCTCACCGTAGGCAGGCAGAGCACCGCGCCTGTGTTGATCGAGTATGCAGCGGAAGGCTCCTGTGCGCCCTTGGTGGCGATCCGCGACGGCAGATACAAGTTCGTCCATTGCGAGCTTGACCCGCCGCAACTGTTCGACCTCGAATCTGACCCGCTCGAGCGGGATAACCTCGCCGCCGATCAGGCCCATGCTGCATTGGTGGCGACGTTCATGGACAAGGTGCGGGCGCGCTGGGACATGGCCGGCTTCGACGCCGCGGTGCGCGAAAGCCAGGCGCGCCGCTGGATCGTCTACCCGGCGCTGCGCAACGGCGCCTATTACCCGTGGGATTTCCAGCCGCTGCAGAAGGCATCTGAGCGCTACATGCGCAATCACATGAACCTCGACAATCTTGAAGAGAGCAAAAGGTATCCGCGAGGCGAATGATGACACCCCTTGTGCCCTCCCTCGATCATCTCAGGCAGGCCTATGCCGTCACCGCCAAGGCGACGCAGGTCACGCCATTGCTGGAATCGGCGGCGCTCGCCAAGGAGACCGGAGCTGCCCGTGTCTTCGTCAAGCCGGAATCGCTCCAATGGGCGGGATCGTTCAAGGTGCGCGGCGCCTATTGGCGGCTGAAGCGGCTGTCGCCCGATGAAGCCAGGAAAGGCGTCGTCGCCTATTCCTCCGGCAATTTCGCGCAGGGACTGGCCGCCGCCGGCCAAGCGCTGGGCATTCCGGTCACCATCGTCATGCCGATCGACGCGCCGGCCGCCAAGCGCGACGCAACGGCCGGCTATGGCGCGCGCGTGGTGCTGACCGACCATGGCGAACGCGCGCGTGAGGAGGTTGCCGCCGCCAGGGCGCGCGAGATCGCCGAGACCGAGGGGCTGGCGCTGCTGCATCCGTTCGACGACCCCGAGATCGTCGCCGGCCAGGCTGGTGCGGGGCTGGAGGCACTCGAGCAACTCGATGCCAGGAATGGCAGCGCCGATCTGCTGTTCTGCGCGGTCGGCGGCGGCGGGCTGATCGGCGGCGTTTCGCTGGCTTTCCACTATCTGTCGCCGGCGACCGAGATCATCGGCGTTGAGCCGGAAGGTTTCAACGGCATGGGCGCGTCGCTGGCGCATGGCGCCATCGAGACCATGCCGATCGGGCCGAAATCGATCTGCGACGGGCTGATGGCGCGAAAGCCCGGCGACGCGCCGTTCGCAGCGGTCAGGACCGCGGGCGTTCGCGGCATCACCGTCGACGATCAATCGGTGCGCTGTGCGATGCGGATCGCCTTCGAGCGGATGAAGCTGGTGCTGGAACCTTCGGGCGCTGCATCGCTGGCGGCGCTGCTCGGCGGCAAGGTGGATGTGAGCGGCAAGACGGTGCTCGTGGTGGCAACCGGCGGTAATGTCTCGCTCACCGATTTCATGGCGCATATGAACCATGCTTGAGGCGGATTTCGTCATCATCGGCGCCGGTTCGGCCGGCTCGACCATGGCCTACCGGCTGTCGGAAGACGGCAAATATTCGGTGATCGTCATCGAATTTGGCGGCAGCGATATCGGGCCGCTGATCCAGATGCCGTCGGCGCTGTCGATCCCGCTCAACATGAGCCTCTACGACTGGGGCTTTGCCAGCGAGCCGGAGCCGCATCTCGGCGGCCGCGTGCTGGCGACGCCGCGCGGCAAGGTCATCGGCGGCTCGTCCTCGATCAACGGCATGGTCTACGTACGCGGCCACGCCCGCGATTTCGACCATTGGGCCGAACAGGGCGCAACTGGCTGGAGGTTTGCCGACGTGCTCCCCTACTTCAAGCGCATGGAGGACAGCAACGGCGGCGAGAATGGCTGGCGCGGCCACGACGGCCCGCTGACCGTGCAGCGCGGCTCAAGGACCAACCCACTCTACGGCGCCTTCGTCGAGGCAGGCCGTCAGGCCGGCTTCGAGCTGACCGACGACTACAACGGCGCGAAGCAGGAAGGCTTTGGCCCGATGGAACAGACCATTCGCGGCGGCCGCCGCTGGTCGGCGGCGAGCGCCTATCTCAGGCCGGCGCTCAGGCGGAAAAACGTCAGCCTGGTCAAGGGTTTCGCCCGGCGGGTGATCATCGAGAATCAACGCGCCACCGGAGTCGAGATCGAAGTCCGCAAACGGATTCAGGTGGTCAAGGCGCGACGTGAAGTGATCGTTGCCGCCTCCTCGATCAATTCGCCCAAGATCCTGATGCTGTCCGGCATCGGCCCGGCCGAACATCTCAGGGAATACGGCATTCAGGTGGTCGCCGACCGGCCCGGAGTCGGCCGCAACCTGCAGGACCATATGGAGCTCTATATCCAGCAGGAATCGACGCAGCCGATCACACTGAATTCGGTGCTGAACCCCTTCTCCAAGGCAATGATCGGCGCGCAATGGCTGTTCTTCAAGTCGGGTCTCGGCGCAACCAACCATTTCGAGGCGGCCGCCTTCGTGCGCTCGCGCGCCGGTGTCGACTATCCCGACATCCAGTATCATTTCATCCCGGCGGCGGTCCGCTACGACGGCAGGGCGGCGGCGAAGGCGCACGGCTTCCAGGCGCATGTCGGGCCGATGCGATCGAAGTCGCGCGGTTCGGTGACGTTGCGCTCGCCCGATCCCGGATCGAAGCCGGTGATCCGCTTCAACTACATGTCGCATCCGGACGACTGGACCGAGTTCCGCCACTGCATCCGGCTGACGCGCGAGATCTTCGGCCAGTCGGCATTCGACCCCTATCGCGGCAAGGAGATCTCGCCGGGCTCGCACGTGCAGTCGGACGAGGATCTCGACGCCTTCATCCGCGATCACGCCGAAAGCGCCTATCACCCTTGCGGCACCTGCAAGATGGGCCGCAAGGATGATCCGATGAGCGTCGTCGATCCGGAATGCCGTGTCATCGGCGTCGAGGGGCTGCGGGTCGCCGATTCCTCGATCTTCCCGCGCGTCACCAACGGCAATCTCAACGCACCGTCAATCATGACCGGCGAGAAGGCCGCCGACCACATTCTTGGCCGCACGCCGCAGGCGCCGTCCAACCAGGAACCATGGATCAATCCGCGCTGGCAGGTGTCGGATAGATAGGCGATGATCCGGCGGACTGTCCGCCCGCCGGCCCCGGCGAAAGACAATTTGGAGAAGCTCCCATGCGCGCCCAGCCAAAAGCATCGCACTATGTCAACGGACGCTACATCGAGGATGAGCAAGGTGCGCCGCTGCCGGTGATCTATCCGGCAACCGGCGAGACCATCGCGATACTGCGTTCGGCGACGCCGAACGTGCTGGAACTCGCGATCGAAGCAGCGCGTGCAGCACAACCGGCCTGGGCGCGGCTGAAGCCGGTCGAGCGCGGGCGCATCCTGCGCCGCGCTGCCGACATATTGCGCGCGCGCAACGCCGACTTGGCGCGCATCGAGACGCTGGATACCGGTAAGGCAATCCAGGAGACGCTGGTGGCGGATGCGCCATCGGCAGCCGACTGCCTCGAATATTTCGGCGGCGCGGTCGCTGCCTATAATGGCGAGTCCTTCGATCTCGGCGGACCCTTTGCCTATACAAGGCGCGAGGCCCTCGGCGTCTGCGTCGGTATCGGCGCCTGGAACTACCCGATCCAGATCGCCGGCTGGAAATCGGCACCCGCACTCGCCATGGGCAACGCCATGGTGTTCAAGCCGTCGGAGAACACGCCGCTGTCGGCGCTGGCGCTCGCCGAAATCTATACCGAAGCTGGGCTGCCCGACGGGCTGTTCAATGTCTTGCAAGGCTATGGCGATGTCGGCGCCGGCCTCGTCGGGCACGATGTCGTCGCCAAGGTCTCGGTGACGGGCTCGGTGCCGACCGGCCGCAAGGTGCTGTCGCTCGCCGGCTCGAAGATGAAGCATGCCACCATGGAGCTCGGCGGCAAGTCGCCGCTGATCGTCTTCGACGACGCCGATCTCGAAAACGCCATTGGCGGCGCCATGCTCGGCAATTTCTATTCGACCGGCCAGATCTGCTCCAACGGCACGCGGGTCTTCGTGCAGAAGGGTATCCACGACCGTTTCGTCGAACGGCTAGTCGAGCGGACCAAGAAGATCCGTATCGGTGATCCGCTCGACCAGGAGACGCAGATGGGGCCGCTTGTCTCCAAGGCCCAGCACGAAAAGGTCATCGGCTATATCGAAGCCGGCAAGCAGGATGGCGCCGTGCTCGCCTGCGGCGGCAATGTGCCCTCGCTGCAGGGTTTCCAAGGCGGCTTCTTCGTCGAGCCGACGGTCTTCACCGGCGTCACCGACACGATGCGCATCGCCCGCGAGGAGATTTTCGGGCCTGTGATGAGCGTGCTGAAATTCGACGATGAGGACGAGGTGATCGATCGCGCCAACGACACCGAATTCGGCCTTGCCGCCGGCGTGTTCACGCGCGACTTGCGACGCGCCCACCGCGTCATCGCCGAGCTGCAGGCCGGCACCTGCTGGATCAACGCCTACAATCTGACGCCCGTCGAAATCCCGTTCGGCGGCTTCAAGCAGTCCGGTATCGGCCGCGAAAATTCGCTGGCGGCGCTGGCGCTCTATTCGCAGCTGAAGTCGGTCTATGTCGAGATCGGCGATGTTGCGAGCCCGTATTGAGGCTCGCGGCTACTGCTGGTCAGCCGCTGTATTTGCCCGACTGGAAATCCGGTCGGATGCAAGCTCGATGAATGCCTTGACGAGGGGCGAAAGATGCCGGCTGCTCGGATATAGGACATGCAGCCCGCCGACCGGCGTCGTGTAGTCCCTGAGAACGCGGCTCAGCCGCTGCCCATTGATGAGGGGCTCGGCGATGCTGTGCGGCAATTGGGCGATGCCGAAGCCTGCCAGCGTGGCCGCAACGACCGCCTGCATTTCATTGGCGGCGAAGCGCCCGGCCACTGTGACCGTTTCCTGACCGTGTGGCCCGTCCAGCACCCAATGCGTGCCCGAGGTCGAAGGGCCTGCGATGACGCACTGGTGGTGCGCGAGATCCGTCAGGCGCTCCGGCACCCCGTGCCTTGCGAGATAGTCCGGGCTGGCGCAGAGCAACCTGTGCGTGGATCCGAGCTTGCGGGCGATCAGCGTCGAATCCTGAAGCACCCCGGTGCGGAAGGCGAGGTCTATGCCGTCCTCGACCAGGTTGAGCTTGTCGTCGGTCAGGCACAGTTCGACTTTGGTCTTCGGATACATTGCCAGAAAGTCGACCACAGCAGCTGTGAGGAAATGACCCCCGAAGCCAACGGGCGCCGAGATGCGAATCGTGCCCGATGGCTCCGCCCTCGCTTCCGCGAGGCGCAGATTTGCTTCCTCGATCGTCCGCAGGGCCTGACTGCTCTGCTCGTAATATAGACGCCCGGCATCCGTCACGTTGAGGCTGCGCGTCGTGCGCTGCAGCAGGCGAACCCCAACCTCACGCTCGAGCGCGGCAACGCGTCGACTGACCGTCGTCTTGGGCATGGCAAGCAGCCGCGCAGCAGCGGTGAAGCTGCCAGCTTCGACGACGCGAGCGAACACCACGATATCATTAAGATCGAGCATTGTATCCATCCATGGGATAAAGTTTTCCAATTATAGGCAATTATGCACTAATGTGACAAACCCTAATTTTGCTCCATCGGAAAAAGAAGGAGCAAACACATGACCACCAAACGAAGCGTTCTAGTGACCGGCGCCACAGGCCAGCAAGGCGGCGCAGTTGCGCGTGCCTTGCTGTCGAGTGGGCACCGCGTCAAGGCACTAACGCGCAGGCCGGACAGCGATGCTGCGCGGCAATTGGCGTCGGCAGGCGTCGAGATCGTGGCCAGCGATCTTGGCGATACGGCCTCCGTTGTGAAGGCAGCAAAAGACGTCGATACCATGTTCCTGATGGGCAACAGCTACGAGGCTGGCATAGCAGAGGAAACCCGCCAGGGGATCCTTGCCGCCGACGCGGCGAAGGCTGCCGGCGTCGGGCATTTGATCTATTCATCCGTCGCCGACGCCGACAAGAACACCGGCATTCCGCATTTCGAGAGCAAATATCTTGTCGAGCAACATGTCGCCGGGCTCGGCATCCCCTACACGATCAGCGCGCCGGTTGCCTTCATGGAGAATATCGTCGCGCCGTGGTCGATCGGCGCGCTCATCCAAGGCACGCATGCCTTTGCAATGCCTGCCAAACGTGTCCTCCAGCTGGTCGCACTTGCCGATATCGGAGCCTTCGTTGCCGCCCTGGTCGAGCGGCGCGAGCGCGTGTTCGGCAAGCGCTTCGATTTCGCCGGGAGCGAATTGTCCGGCGAAGAGCAGGCCAAGATCCTTTCGCAGTCCATCGGCCGCCCGATCAACTATCAGGCAATTCCAATCGCGGTGGCCCGCCAACAAAGCGAAGATGCGGCGCTGATGTTCGAGTGGTTCGACCGCGTCGGCTATGACGTCAATATCGCGGCTTTACACCGAGATTTCCCGGAGGTCCGCTGGCACAGTTTTGCCGACTGGGCGCGGGAGTTCGACTGGCGTGCCCTTGAGCGGGCTTATTCCGCTGCCTGAGTTCCTGGAGACATCATCGGCCGATGAAAACCTGGGGGAGCGGACCAGCTGCAACGGGAAACCCGTGGTCCGCTTCCCCATCGTGGCCTTCTCGCGCCGCGATGAAATGGAGAACCTAGAACGTCTGGTTGTAGGCGCCGACCTCAGGGCTGCGGCGCAGCACCGCATCGACGCCTTCGAACATCTGCCGGCGCCGCTCGGACGACACCGGGCTCTCCACCACCACGACCAGCTCCGGCTTGTTCGACGACGCCCGCACCAGGCCCCAGGTGCCGTCCTCGGCAACGACGCGAACGCCATTGACGGTGATCAGATCGGCGATCTTCTGGCCGGCGAAGACAGTGCCATCCTGCTTCATTGCCTGAAAGTCGGAAACGACTCGCTCGACCACGCCGTATTTCAGCTCGTCGGCGCAGTGCGGCGACATGGTCGGCGTGCCGAAGGTCAGCGGCAGGGCGCGATAGAGATCGGCCATACTGCTGGTCGGGCTGCGATCCAGCATCTGGCAGATGGCGATAGCCGTGATGAGACCATCGTCATAGCCGCGCCCGATCGGCGGATTGAAGAAGAAATGACCGGATTTCTCGAACCCGGCGATGGCGCCGAGCTCGGCCACGCGCCGTTTTATGTAGGAGTGGCCGGTCTTCCAATAGTCGGTGACGGCGCCATCGGCACGCAGGGCGGCGTCGGTGTTGAACAATCCGGTCGACTTGACGTCAACGACGAAGGTCGAGCCGGGATGCAGTCGCGCGATGTCGCGGGCGAGCATGACGCCGACCTTGTCGGCGAAGATCTCGTTGCCTTCATTGTCGACCACGCCGCAGCGGTCGCCATCGCCGTCGAAGCCAAGCCCGACGTCGGCTCCCGTTTCCAGCACCTTGTCGCGGATGGCGTGCAGCATCTTCATGTCTTCGGGATTCGGATTATAGTTCGGAAACGTATGATCGAGCTCGACATCGAGTGGAATCACCTCGCAGCCGATCCGTTCCAGCGCTTCAGGTGCAAAGGCGCCGGCGGTACCGTTGCCGCAGGCGGCGACCACCTTGAGCTTTCTCGCTATGCGCTTGTCCCGGGTCAGGTCGTCCAGATAGGTTTTGCGGAAATCCGCAACGAAGTCATAGGAGCCGCCGCCGACAAGGTCGAAGTCGCCCGCAAGCACGATCGTCTTCAATGCGCTCATTTCCTCCGGTCCGAAGGTCAGGGGACGCGCAGCCCCCATCTTGACGCCGCTCCAGCCGTTTTCGTTGTGCGAGGCGGTGACCATGGCCACGGACGGCGTATCGAGCGCGAACTGGGCGAAATAGGCCATCGGCGACAGCGCCAGCCCGATATCCTTAACTCGCGCGCCGGCGGCCATCAGTCCGGAAACCAGCGCCAGCTTGATCGCAAGCGAATAGGAGCGGAAATCATGACCGGTCACGATATCCGGCCCGGCGCCCAGGCGCCGGATCAGCGTGCCGAGCCCCATGCCGAGCGCCTGGACACCGATCAGGTTGAGCTCCGGCGGCTCCGCCGAGGCCGGGTGGCCGAACCACCAGCGCGCATCATACTCACGAAAGCCGGACGGTTTGATCAGCGCCGAGGTTTCAAACTCGAAGGTGTTGGGACGGGCTTCGCTAACGATCTTCAGGGGCAAGACAGCAACTCCAAGCGGCTGGAATCAGGGTGTTTCAAGGCGGGTGGCCGATACCTATTACACGAGCCTTTAAGCAGTGTTTATCCCGCAGGAACTGAAACCTGTATGACGTTAAGGCGAAAGCGGAAGAAATGCGGCAGAAGCGCTGCCATTGGCGCTTGCAGGAACGAAGTGCGGCGGCTATAAGCCCGGCGGTCTGGTCACGGAGTGTAGCGCAGCCTGGTAGCGCACATCGTTCGGGACGATGGGGTCGCAGGTTCAAATCCTGCCACTCCGACCAGAAGCTCCTCTCCTCTCCCATCAAGTTGGCCTGCCCGGGGTGATCATGTATCCCGGCGAACAGCGGTTTTGCCGAAGAACTCGCGTTTCGCGGCCTCACCGACCAGCCGCAGCCGTGAGGCATTGCGAAGCAGTCGCCTGGGTCGTTTGAGCGCGCCCCAGTTCAGGAAATACTTGGCCATGATACCGGGCGTCCTGCTGTGCGAGCCGGCATGGGCGACGCGATAGACGGCGCCGCGAAACGGCAGCGTCGCCAGAGGCGTACCGCGCTCAGCCAGAATGTCTGCAATCCGGATATGACTGCCAAGCATCGACTTCATCCAGTCGGAAGAGGCGTCCCCGTAACGGTCGGGCAGACCATAGAGGTCCGACCGGATTATCAATGACGTCCCGCAAAGATGGTTAAAGTCGTCGTAGCCGAGCAGGAGCTTGCCGCCGTCGTCCCAGACATAGCCCCGGTCGATGGTCCATCCGTTTGCGTTTCGGTTCTCCGACACGTGCTGGACAAGGCGGGCGCTCACGAAATCGTCGTCGTCGACAATCATGAAGAAGCCGCTGTCGCGTGCCCGCAGCATGCCCTTCAGCACGCGGCGGCCCTTGTCGACGCGGAAGGCGTCGTAGAAGTCCTCCTTGCTCGCCCCGCCGCGCTCATGCGCATCGTTTGGCGGAAAGGTCACGCGTTCGACACTGAAGCGCTCGGGGAGATTTGGCAGATCGGCGCCCTCGTTTGCGACGATGATGCCCCGCCAGTCGTCGTTGGTCTGGCTCGATATCGAGCGAACCGTCTGGGCGAGATTCGCCTTGAGCCTGCTCCAGTCGCGCGCATTGTCCTGGTGGCGCACGGGAATGATGAAGGTGACGAGTGTCATCTCAACCTCAGCAAATGTCTTCTGCGTGCCAAAGATCAGGCGGCGACAGCGGCTGCCTGCCGCGCCCAGCCGATTCCGTCGTCGAGCGAGGTCGCCTTGTAGGAAAGGTCGGATCCCCCCGAGAATGCCGCCATGAACCGCCGTATCTTGCCGTAGCTGTTGTCGAGGACCGCATGCGGCCGACCGATCAGCAGCGAGCAGATATGGACGTGCAGGCGATCGGTGACGATCGCACGCCCGCGCGAAATCTGCCGGATGCCTCGCCGGAAGCGATTGTGCGCGGCCGCGTCCAGCTTGCGCAGCCGCACCTCTGCCGGCTTGAGCGCCAGCAGCGCGGAGGCAGCACCAATCGCCTTGGCGACGCGCACCTGCCGCGCAGATTCGGTGATCCAGTCCTCCATCGGAATGTCGGGATAGGCCGAGCGATCCGCGTCACCTGCCTTCTCGAGGTCCGCCCTCAACATCGCCAGCACCGGAAACTCGGATGCTTCCGGTTCGAGCGCGCCGATGCAGAATGCCATATCGGGGCAAAGCCGCACCTCGCAATCGAAGTGCTTCTCCGCGAACGCCTTCGATTCCTCGTCGCGCACCAGGAGAACAAAGTTCTTGTGCCTGCCGATGATGCGCGCGCTCCTTTCGCGGCGCTCCTGCGACTTGTAGTGAATCGATTGCGGAAACTGGATAATCCGGCGGTTGGGGAATTGCTCGAGCACGCGCTCGCGGAAATCCTGATGCGTGATCCAGAGGTCGCCGAAATTGCCGCCGCCATGGATGAAGATCGGTCCAGTCGGGACGGCCCGTTCGAGATCCTCCGCCGAGAAATCGCGCATGCGCGAGACATAGGCCGGCCGCTTGCCGTAGCGATCTTTCAGGTAGGCCATCTCGCCGAGCCAGATGGCTGAGTCGCCGCAATTGCGGATATCCGGAAAGTCGAGGATCGCCAGCGGCTCGTCCGCCCGGACATAGTCCTTCAGGCAGTCATGGATCATGTCCTGCAACCTGGCGATCAGAACCGGAGGCGTTTCCAATGTCATTCCTCTTCCTCCATCTGGCCGGCCGTCCGGCTCGTGTTGCAGCAAATCCGACGTGCTAGCTTCAGCCATGGCGAACCTTCGATAGTATCTTGCCCAAGATGTTCAGGATTTCCCGCTCGGGGCCGTCGGGCCGCTTCATCAACAGCCATAACCCGAAGCTCGACCCGCAATAGAGGACCGCGCCCAACGGAACGAGGATCGCAAGCTGCCAGGCGAGCCCCACGCTGTCGTTCGCCGCGGGTAGCCAGGTCGAGGCGAACAACACGCCCGCGGCCATGATCGCGATGCTTGCGAGCGCACGCCCGTTGGCCGCCAGCTGCTCCAGCACCGTGACGCCGATGAAGTGCTTGACCAGCACCATGTTGACGAGCGCTCCGAGCAGTCCGGTGAACACTCGGCTGTAGATGACACCTTCGAGCCCGTAGAGCATGAGGGCACCGAAGATGATCGGTACGCGGACGAACAGCATCTGCGTGTCCCGGACGAACAGAAGCCTCGTCTTGCCCTTCGCCATGCCGAGCGGCTGCGCCAGCGAGCCCAGCGTCTGCAGGGCGTACACCGAGGCGAGCGACTGGATGATGAAGATTGCCGGCGCCCATTTTTCACCCAGCGTCAGCCTGACCAGGGGATCGGCGATCACCGCGACGCCGATGCCGGCAGGAAGCGCGATCGCGGCGACAAGTGCCTGGACGCGCTGATAGGCGGCGGCGAGGCGGCCTGGGTCGTCGCGAATTGTGGCGAAGCTCGGGTAGATCGTCTGGGTGAGCGGTGCCGTCGCCTCGCGTGTCGGCAGGCGGGCGAGATTGCTGCCGAAGGTGTAGTAGCCAAGCTGCGCATTGCCGAGCACCTTGCCGATCAGCAGGTGGTCGAAGCGCCAGTTGAGCGTGTTGACGATCTGGCCGGCCGTCAACCAGGCCGAGAAAGAGAAGAACTCCCGCATGTGCTTGAAGACGATCCTCGGGCGGAACGGCAACACCAGATAGGAGGTGACGAGATAGGTCGCCTGGCTCACGAGGGTACCCACCACGAGGGCCCAGTAGCTGTGGAAGATCATCGCGATGGCCACCGCCACGACGACCCCGACGAACTTCTGCGAAACGCTCAGCACGAATTCCTGCCAGAAGATCAGCTTGCGCTGCAGCATGATCAGCCGCGGATTCGTCATGCTGCCGAGCAGCACGCTGAAGCCCAGCGCAACCATGACGCCGAACAGGCGCGGGTCTTCATAGACCACCGATGCCGGCCAGGCACAGGCCGCGAAGAAAAGGCACAGTATCAGTCCGCGCGTGGCATTGAGGGTCCAGGCAGCGCTGAAATGCGATTCGGTGGGCGCCTCATGTCGGATGAGCGCCTGGGTGAGCGAGAGTTCGGTGACTGTGGTGACGATCAGGAGCATCGTCGTCGCCAATGCAACGAGGCCGAAATCGGCAGGCGAGAGGTACCACGCCAGCACGAAGGTGCTGAGCGTCGCCAGCCCGTTCACGATCGCTCGCGACAGGCTGAGCCACATGCTTCCCTTGATGAGCCGCCCGGTGATACTGCTCATGCTTCAGGCGATTCCCGATACTCTCAGCGCCATTTGGCACTCTTGTTGCACCCCGAGCCGCAGCGCTTATACCGCGAACGAAGACGGGTAACGAGAACAAAGATCAGCGCCCATTTGCCGCACCGCACAATTACCGTGGAGAGCCGGCGCGGAGCGGATTTTTCACATTTGCGGTGGCGCCGATTTGCCGCACTGCACAACGGCTCGCGTTGGTCGAGAATGAGGCAACACCCGCGGTAGAATATGCTACACCGCTTCCGGTGGCGGGTCTGGCAGAGAGCAAGCCCGAGGGAAGAGGTGTTCGTTTTGCTGGAAGAGGCCGCCGTGGCTCAAGGTGTGAGGAAAATTGTCCGCAAGGTGCGCGGTCTTGCTCGACGGGACAGAGGCTACGTGCCCCCTCCCCCGTTCCAGCCGAACACGATCGAGCTGTTCTACTGGAAGTCGCCCCTCGGCGTGAACTTCGGCGACTATCTCTCCTCGGTGATTGTCAACAAGATGGCGGCCGACGCCGGCTGCTTCCTGGACGAGGAACGTCCGAGGCCGGTGAGGCTCCTGGGCATAGGCTCGATCCTGCATTTCGCGCGCAACGGCGACGTCGTCTGGGGTTCCGGCATCAACGGCAAGATCCGAGACGAACGGCACGTGTTCAGCTCGCTCGACGTGCGCGCCGTCCGTGGTCCTCTCACCCGCGATTTTCTCATGCGGCGTGGCATCGACGTGCCCGAGGTGTTCGGCGACCCCGGGATCCTCGTTGCCGATCTTCTGGGTTCCCGTTTTCCGAAACCTGCCGAGCGCAAGACGCCGGTCGCGTTCGTCCCCAACTTGCACGACCTGCCGAAGATGGGGGGATGGGAAAACGTCGTCTCTCCACTCGACCATTGGGCGAGCGTGGTACGGCGCATTTCGGAAGCGAGCCATGTCATCTCGAGCTCGCTCCACGGGCTGGTTATTGCCGACGCGTTCGGCATTCCCTGTACGTATCTGCGCCTGTCGGAAGAAGAAAACACACTGAAATATGAGGACTATGTCCTCGGCGTCGGCCGCGCGCGACTGGACATCACGCGATCGCGCGAGGAGGCCGTCCGCGCGAGCCCGATGGGCACGGCCCGGCCAGATCTCGCGAGGCTGAAGGCGAGCTTCCCCTACGATCTCTGGGATTGCTGAGAGGCCGTCGGGGTCGGCTCGACAGCGGCGCGCCGCGCGGTCAGCGATTTCAGGAAGCGCGTGACATCCGATCCGACCCTCGTCCACTCAAATGGCGACAGATCGGGGCGCGGCGACGTGGACTTGCGGAGTGCGGCGAGGAAGCTCTCGAGAGTGGTGGCCGATATTTCGCCGTCGAACAGATGCACCCACTCGGCTCCGACCACCTCCTGAAGCTCCGGCAGGCTGCCGATCCGCGGGGCCAGGAGCGGCTTGTTGCGCCCGAGCGAATGCAAGGCGACGCCGCTGTTCAGGATGTTGCGGTATGGCAGCACGACGGCGTCGTGTGAATCGATGACGCGCTCTAACTCGTCGTCCGGCACGAACTCCCTTCGGATGTCCAGCTTGATCCGCTTGTCGTCGCCCGCGGCTGTGCGGATCCTGCGTTCGAGATCCTCTTCCGGGCAAACGCCGATCACCGTGAGCGAAAACGCGGCCGTCGCCTTGCGGGCCTCGGTAACCAGCTTTTCGACGTTCTTGTACTCCCTGATCAGTCCGAAGAAGAGAAGCCTGTTGTGTCGCTCGGATGGTCTGGCGTCCCGCGGCGGTTCGGCGACCGATTCATAACGACCATGGACCGTGACCAGCGTGGCGAGCGAACGGGCCGCGGGATGCAGGCGATGCAACTCGCGGCGGGAATGTTCGGAGAGGAGGATCACGCCGTCGAGCAGCTTCAGAAACAGGTAGGTGGTCAGCCCCGATTTCAAGCTCCCGCCGTCATGGGGCTCAAGGTTGTGTACCACCCACAGAAACCTGGTTCCGTGAAAGACCCTGTCCCAGAGCATGCGGCCGAGAAGCTTGAGCGTCGCCTTGCGGCTGCTCGGCCGAAAGAATTCGGTCGGCCAGTGGAAGAGGACGATGTCGTAGCGGCCGCGGCCCAGGTGCTCCCAGTCGAACTGAACCCGCTCGAAGCTTGTGCCGTCGATGTGGCCGGAGAAGAGACCCGTAAAGCTGTTGCCCGGAGCATTGAGGGGTTTCAGCGCCAGAACAGGTTTCTGCGCGAAATGTGTCTTGTCGGTCATCGGCAATGTTCCGTGGCAACGCTTGATCCCGAAGGGGAGCCTAGGCCTGTCCCGTGCCAGCGCAAGCGCGGGTGTCGGGTCAATTGGTCGCGGCTTCTGACCCGACGCGTTCAGGAACGAAGTGCGGCGGCTATAAGCCCGCGGTCTGGTCACGGAGTGTAGCGCAGCCTAGTAGCGCATCGTTCGGGACGATGGGGTCGCAGGTTCAAATCCTGCCACTCCGACCAGAAAAAACAAGCACTTAGCTTTTTCCCGAAGCCGCCTCCCACCTGAAACCCTACCTGAAACTCGCTCGCAAGCCCAACCCTTCTGCGCGTTTTCGGGCTTGACCATGCCGGATTGGCCGGCGGTTAACGCGCCATAAGGATCGGCATCGACGGGTCTTCAAGCATCGAGATGGTGACGCCGCCGAAGATGCGCTCGCGCAACCGGGAATGACCATAGGCGCCCATCACCATCAGATCGGCGGCGATGTCGACCGCGTGCCTGCGAAGCACGTCGGCGACTGAACGGTCCAAGCTGGGCAGCCGGTCGACCGTGACATTCACGCCATGCCGCGCGAGATAGCCAGCGGCGTCGGCTCCGGGTTCGGCCCCGTGACGGTTTTGGTCCTCCACCGGATCGACTATGACAAGGTGCACCTCTTCGGCACCTGGCAGCATGTCGAGAGATTCGCGGACGGCACGCGACGACTCCAGACGAGCGTCCCATGCAATCAGCACGCGTTTCGGCTTCAGTGTCGGCCGCGACCCTTCGGGGATGAGCAGCAAGGGCTTTCCTGAAGAAAACAACGCGCCTTCGATCGCTTTGCTTTTCAGCGTTTCATTGGCAAGCAACTCCGGTCCAATAACCGTAATGTCGGCGTAGCGGGCACGGCGGCCAATGGTGTCGTCGGCCCAGCCGGCTTCCGGATATTCGTTGGAGACATCGGCCGAAAGCACCCTGCCGGCGAGAAAAGCCGACACGGCAGCGGTTCGCTCCTTCAACAGATTCTCATCGGCCTGACGCTCCTCGAGCCAGGCTTCTGAAACTACTGCGGCATACTCCCCGACCGGTGGCGGCGCAGCTACGGCAACGACCAGAACCGCAAGATGGGCGCCGATTTCGGTGCACAGGCCGGCGGCGAGCTTGAGATCACCGTCACCCTTGTTCGGTCCCGCAACGGTAAGTATCGTCCTGAAAGCCATGGCGGCTGCTCCCGATCCTCAAAGTCCAATCGTCGTTGCAACAACAGCGAGGCGGCTCGGCGCGTTCCTAGCGCTGAGACAAGAACGTCGCCGCGCATCATTTTGATCCGTATCAACATGCCCACGTGCCGACGCTAACCGGCGCAGGCCGCTACGTCGTGCCGAAACATGGCGATCGCGATATGCCGTTGTAGGGCCGCCAATGTCTTCCGAAGGAGGCAACAAATACGGCCGAACGCCGGAGAAAGTCGCACTAGGGAACGCATCCGTGACTTGGCTGGTTATATCCAGACGTTGCAGCAGGAAGGGCCCGATGGCGCGCAATTTCAGCGACCACGCCCATCGGATTCCAGGGTGGATACAAACAAGGAGGCATCCGATGATCGTCGACGATCAGGAATCCGTGGTCGCTATGTTGATGGACCCTGCCGCATCTGGCGAGACTGGGCCGGTCGAGGCGATCGAAACCCATATCTCGCGTATCTTCCTGGTTGGCCAGCGCGCATACAAGATCAAGCGAGCTGTAAAGCTGCCCTATGTCGACTTCTCGACCCCGGTGCTGCGGCTCGCGGCTTGCGAGAAGGAGGTGGAGCTTAACTCCAAGACCGCGCCCGGCCTCTATCTGGGTGTGCGGCGCGTCACGCGAGAGGCCGATGGCAAGCTCGCCTTCGACGGGAGCGGCGAACTGGTCGATGCGACGATCGAAATGGTCCGCTTCGACCAGTCGAAGCTGCTCGATCGAATGGCAGTCGGTGGCGAACTGACGCCTGCGCTGATGACGGCGGTTGCGCGCATGATCGTGCGCTATCATCGCGGCGCGCCGGAGGTCCACAAGGGCAGCGGATCCTCGAACCTGGCAGGCGTGCTCGCCATCAACGAAGCCGGCTTTGCCACCAGCCAGGTTTTCGACGAAGCCGACATCAACGCATTCACCGGGATTTTCGGCACCGCCCTTGCCCGTCATCGCGAACTGCTCGACCGGCGGGAAGTGGCAGGCAAGATCCGGCGATGCCACGGCGATCTGCATCTGCGCAACATCTGTCTCTTCGACGGAGAGCCCCGCCTCTTCGATTGCATCGAATTCAATGACCAGATCGCCAGCATCGATGTGCTTTACGATCTGGCCTTCCTGCTGATGGACCTGTGGCATCGCGGCTTTCCGGAACTCGCCAACCTGGTGATGAACCGCTACCTCGACGAGGCAGACGACGAGGACGGCTTCATTCTCCTGCCGTTTTTCATGGCAGTGCGGGCCGCAGTGCGCGCGCATGTCACCGCAACCCAGATCGAGGAAGGAAGTGCCGATTCCGGCGGGCTGATTGCCGAGGCGAGATCCTATTTCGAGCTTGCCCGAACACTTCTCCAGGCAAGGCCTCCTCGGCTGATCGCTATCGGCGGCTTGAGTGGTTCCGGCAAGACGGCCGTTGCCGAGGCACTCGCCGCGCATGTCGGCGCGCCGCCCGGCGCGCGCATTGTCGAGAGCGATCGCATCCGCAAAGCCATGCATGGGGTGCCGGCTGAGACGAGGCTGCCGGACAGGGCTTATCGACCTGATGTGTCCGATCGCGTCTACCGCGAAATGGCATGGCGCGCCGACTTGATTCTTTCCGAAGGCGGTTCGGTGATCGCCGATGCCGTCTTCGACAGGCCGGCCGATCGCGACCGCATCGAGAAGGCGGCAAATGGCGGAGACGTAGCTTTCGCCGGATTCTGGCTGGAAGCGGATCCGCTTGTTCTTTGGCAGCGGGTGAGCGAGCGCAGCGGTGGTCCTTCCGATGCCACCATCGATATCCTTTCGCGGCAATTGCAGCGAAAGGCCACCCCGTCCACCTGGCGCAAGGTCGACGCCGATCGAAAGCTCGCCGACATCGCAGCAGAGTTGGCGAGCCTTTCGAACGCGGCCGTTTCTGCGCAGGGTGCTCCACTCAAGACAGCATCGTGACGGCAGCGATCGACGCGCATAAAGATGGGTGAATGGGCATGACGCGGGAAAAACTGGTGGTCTGCGGCAAATGCGGCGGGGTCAATCGCCTGCCGCCGGCACGCAATGCCGGGGACGCGAAATGCGGAAAGTGCGGCTCCAAGCTGTTCTCGGGTCACCCGGCAGACGTCGATGCACAGACTTTCGATCGCCAGGTCACGCGAAGCAGCCTCCCCGTAGTCGTCGACATCTGGGCACCATGGTGCGGCCCCTGCAAGATGATGGCGCCGGCCTATGAAGCGGCAGCAAACGAACTGGAGCCGCATGTTCGCCTGATCAAGCTCAATTCCGACAGTGAGCAGGTCGTTGCAGCCAGGCTCGGCATTCGCAGCATCCCGACCATGATCCTCTTCCATGGCGGCCAGGAGATTGCGCGCACATCCGGCGCCATGACGGCGGGGCAGATCGTCAGGTGGGTCCGCGATCACCTGCCGACGGCCTGAAAGCCGCCACGCGGTGGATTCGCTGATCGCCGTAGCCGCATCAGCAAGTGCCAACGAAAAGCGAGCCATAGGTGACCTGATGGCCGACACGCGAGTGCAGAATCCATATGATGATCTAAACGCATTCGATCTTGGCTGATAAATTTTCATATGATGATCTCGCTTTTGCCCCGCACTGGGAGTATGGATCTTTCGATCCGGCAAAGTTTGGAGGACCCATGCAGCAGGCCGAACATCGAACCTCCCGCAGGTCGTTCGTTTCTCAGGTTGCAGATGCGCTGCGCGGCCAGATCGAAGCCGGCTTTTATGCCCCTGGCGACAAATTGCCGACGGAACCCGCTCTGATCGACCGGTTCGGGTTCAGCCGCACTGTGGTCCGGGAGGCCATTGCCGCCCTTCGCGCCGACGGGCTGGTGGAATCGCGGCAAGGCGCCGGCGTCTTCGTTCTCGGCCCGAAACCCGTCGACGAGGGATTGAAGCTCTTCACCGACGAAACGAACAAGATCTCGGACATCATCGAAGAGCTCGAGCTGCGCATTGGCATCGAAGTCGAGGCAGCCGGCCTTGCCGCAGCCCGCAGTTCGCCGGCGCAGGAGGCCGAAATCGAGGCCCAGGTCGAAAGGTTCGCCGATCTCATGGCGCAGGGACAACCTACCGACGAGGCGGACTTCCAGTTCCACCTGGCGATTGCCACCGCAACCAACAACGCCAGGTTCAAGGCATTCCTCGAACATATCGGCCGGCGGATGATCCCGCGGGTGAAGTTCAAGACGATGATGGGCGGCGTCGACCCCTTGCCCAATCGCGACCATCCGATTCTGGAGGAACACAGGGAAATCGCGGATGCGATTCTCGCCCGCGACCCGGAGAAGGCGCGTGAGGCGATGCGCCGCCATCTCGTGACGGGGATAAAGCGCTATCGCGCCCTGACCGTCCGGCGTCCGACAAACCAGGACAAGACCGGCAGTTGACTCATCTCTGTACTCATCATATGAATCGAGATAACGTCATATTAATTTGTGGGATGAGTTCTTTGTCGCCAGATGAAATCAAGTCGCGTGTCGCTTCAGGGCTGCTGTCGTTTCCGGTCACACATTTCAACGAGGATTTCAGCCTCAATCTCGAAAGCTATCGCGCGCATGTGGAATGGCTCTCCGGGTTCGGTGCCGCTGCCCTGTTCGCGGCCGGCGGCACGGGTGAATTCTTCTCCCTGTCGCCGGAAGAAGTCGCAGATGTTACCCGCGCGGCCAAGGATGCCTCCGGAGACGTGCCTATCATAGCCGGCTGTGGCTACGGCACGGCGCTAGCCACAGAAATTGCCCGCCGCGCCGAGGCTGCGGGAGCCGACGGTCTTTTGCTTCTGCCTCATTATCTGATGGAGGCTTCCCAAGAGGGGATATTCCGGCATGTCAAAGCCGTGTGCGAATCCACCGGCCTCGGCGTCATCATCTACAACCGTGCGAACTCGGTCGCCAATGCCGACACGGTTGCTCGCCTTGCCGACGCGTGCCCAAACCTCATCGGCTTCAAGGACGGCACAGGCAAGATCGATCTTGTCCGCCACGTCACCGCAAAACTTGGCGATCGGCTCTGCTACATCGGTGGCATGCCCACGCATGAGCTCTTTGCCGAAGGCTTCAACGGCGCCGGAGTGACGACTTATTCCTCTGCGGTCTTCAACTTCGTGCCGGACTTGGCACAGCGCTTCTACAGGGCCATGCGGACAAGCGATCGCGCCGCAATGGAAGAAATCCTGCACAGCTTCTTCTTCCCCTTCGCGGCTTTGCGCGATCGAGAACAAGGTTATCCGGTGTCGATCATCAAGGCAGGCGTCGAACTAGTAGGACGGACACCCGGCCCACTTCGTCCGCCGCTGACGGACCTGAAGCCGCAGGAAAAAGACGTACTGCGCGGACTGATCGAGAAGATCGCCGCCTAGTCGCCGGGAGATCGGCAAATTGTCGGACGAACGGGACGAGGAGGTTCGTCCGTCGCACGACAGCCAAAACGGATCAAAAGGAGGAGAGACATGAATAGAGGCGTTCATACGATTGCAGCTGTCGTATTGATGACCGCTGCCGCGTCATCGGCTGTCGCACAAGGTGCGGCGCAGGAAATCCGTGTCGTCCTGCCGGAGCAGCCGGCCAATCTGGAGCCCTGCGGCACCATCATCACAAATGTCGGCCAGATACTCAGCCAAAACGTTGTTGAATCGTTGACCGTCATCGATCCGATAACCGGGCAACCTCAACCGAAACTGGCGACCGAGTGGACCAGCGTGGACCCGACGACATGGCGGATCAAGCTGCGCGAGGGCGTTAAGTTCCAGGACGGAACGGAACTCAGCGCGGATGCGGTCGCATTCTCCATCAACAGGATGATCAGCGGCAAGCTCACTTGCAGCAACATTGCGAAATTCGGCGATGCCAAACTAACGCTGACGCCGGTCGACGACCTGACCGTCGAGATAAAGTCCGACAGGCCCGAACCCATCATGCCAACGCTGTTGAGCGTGGTCATGATCGTCTCGCCGAAGACACCGGTCGACCAGGCGGTGAACGATCCGGTCGGGACCGGCCCATTCAAGCTGTCGACCTTTTCCCCGCAAACCGTGGTGCTGGACGCGTTCGACGGCTACTGGGGCAAGAAGCCGGAGATCACGAAGGCAACCTATGTCTGGCGGCCCGAATCCTCGATTCGAGCGGCCATGGTGGAAACCGGGGAAGCCGACCTGACGCCGTCGATTGCCATCCAGGACGCCAGCAATCCGGAGACGGATTTCGCCTATCTGAACTCCGAAACCACCGCGATCCGTATCGATGCCGCCGAGCCGCCACTCGATGACCTGCGCGTCCGCAAGGCGCTCAACCTGGCGATCGACTGGGAAGGCCTTGCGCAGCTGTTCGGCGACGACGTCAAACGTGCGTCGCAGATGGTCGTCTCCGGGATCAACGGCCATGACGATGCACTCGAGCCTTGGCCGTATGATCCGGAAGAGGCGAAAAAGCTCATCGAAGAGGCGCGCGCGGCGGGTGTGGCGGTCGACACCGAGATCAAGCTCATCGGACGAAACGGCATCTATCCCAACGGCGCCGAAGCGATGGAGGCCATGATGACGATGTGGCAAGACGCCGGCCTCAACGTCAAGCTTACCATGCTCGACGTCGCCGACTGGCTGCGCTATCTGCAAAAGCCGTTCCCGCCGGAGCGTGGCCCCAATCTCCTGCAGATGATGCACGACAACAACAAGGGCGATGCGGCCTTCACGGTTCCGATCTTCTATCGGTCGAGCGGCAGCTACTCGACCGTGGCCGATCCGGCATTCGACAAGGAGATAGACGAGGCTCTGGCGGCGACCGGCGAGGCCCGCACGAACAGCTTCAAGGCCATCTTCAGCAAGGCCCGCCACGACGTGGTGGCGGACATCCCGATGTTCCACATGATCGGCTATACCCGCGTTGGCACCAGGCTGGAATGGAAGCCCGATATCACCACCAACAGCGAAATACCGCTGGCCAATATCGCTATCAAAAAAGACTGAGTGATACGGGGGCGCCGGGTCCGATCGTGATCCTGCGCCCCTGATCTGTTGCCTCCGTCGATATCCGTCCAAGGGCATCCCAAATGATTACCTATCTTGGACGCCGGGCGTTCCACAGCATCCTGTCGGTCATCGGTCTGTTGACGCTGGTCTTTTTCCTGACACGGCTCACCGGCGATCCTTCCGCCTTGTACCTGCCTCTGGACTCGACTGCGGAAGCTCGGGCCGCGTTCGCGCGGTTGAACGGCCTCGATCAGCCAATCTATTGGCAGTTTCTGGAATATCTGCGCGATCTTCTGCAGCTGGATTTCGGTGAATCGCTACGCCAGAACCGCTCGGCGATGCAGGTCGCTCTTGAGGCGTTCCCGGAAACGCTGAAGCTTGCCGCCGTCGCGATGACGCTGTCGACCGCTTTGGCTATCCTTGTCGGCTCTCTTGCGGCCGCGCGACCGGGCAGCATGTTCGACCGTGTCGCCAGTCTCATCTCTCTGGCCGGCGCAAGCGCGCCGGATTTTTGGGTCGCCATCGTTGGCATCCTTGTCTTTGCTGTGGGGCTCGGGCTTTTGCCGACTTCCGGCACCGGAACCTGGGCCCATTGGATCATGCCCACCTTCGTGCTGATGCTTCGCCCCTTCGGTCTCCTGGTGCAGGTCGTGCGCGGAACGATGCTGTCCGCGCTTGCCTCTCCATACATCAAGACCGCAAGGGCCAAGGGCCTGCCCCGCCAGAAGATCATCTTCGGGCATGCGCTTCGCAACTCGCTGCTGCCCGTCGTCACGGTCGCCGGCGACCTGGCGACCAGTCTCGTCAACGGCGCCGTGGTCGTGGAGTCGATATTCGGCTGGCCCGGCATCGGCAAGCTGATGATCGACTCGATCATCCAGCGCGATTTTGCCGTCGTCCAGTCGACCATTCTGGTGACGGCTACCGCCATCTTCATCCTGAACATCGCGATCGACCTGCTTTATGCGGTTCTCGATCCGCGCATCCGGTACTGAGCCATGACGATCATCACTCCCGACATCAAGCCGGCGGCCGTTCCAGGCAGCGGCAGCGTGCTTCTCGCCTATTTGAAGCGCGACAAGCTTGCGCTCGCCGCCGCTATTTTCCTGGCGATCGTCGTCATCGCGGCGGTCCTCGGCCCGTGGCTGGTGGGCGACGCCGCTTCGCGGCTGGGGCTGCGCCAGCGCAATCTCGCCCCCTTCTCGCTGGCCAGCGGCTGGATCTATGTCCTCGGCGCCGATACCCTCGGCCGGCCCATCCTCGCTAGGCTGATTGTCGGCGCGCAGAATACGTTCGGCATCGCCGCGGCGGCGGTATTCGCGTCCATGCTGGTTGGTGGAACACTCGGCCTGATAGCGGGCTATTCGGAGCGCTGGTACAGCCATCTCATTCTGCGCATGGCCGATATCGTTATGAGCTTTCCCTCGCTGCTGCTGGCGCTCATCGTGCTCTATACGCTGGGCCCGAGCATCACCAACTTGGTGATCGTTCTTGCCGTCACGCGCATGCCGATCTACCTCCGAACGGCGCGCGCAGAAGTGTTGGAGTTGCGCGAGCGTATGTTCGTGAGCGCGGCGCACGCCATGGGTGCGAAGCCGGCCCGGATCATCGTCCGGCATATCGCACCCCTCGTCCTGCCGACACTGGTGACGATTTCCGCCATTGATTTCGCGACCGTCATTTTATCGGAATCGGCGCTGAGTTTCCTTGGCCTCGGCATTCAGCCGCCGGACTTTACCTGGGGTGCAATGGTGGCGAACGGCCGCGGCTATCTCGCGACCGCTTGGTGGATCGCATTCTGGCCGGGTCTTGCAATCATGCTGACGACGCTGTCGCTCAACATCCTCTCGAACTGGGCTCGCACCGTCGCTGATCCGCAACAACGCTGGCGCCTTCAGACATTGCGAAAAGCTGCCCGATGAGCAACGCGACCAATCCCATTCTCAAGGTCGACGGCCTGACCGTCGATTTCCTTTCGGACGACAAGCCGGTACGTGCCGTCGACGACGTCTCTTTCCACGTCAGCCGTGGCGAAACGCTCGTGATCCTCGGCGAAAGCGGTTCGGGAAAAAGCGTCAGCACCAGCACGGTGATGGATCTCATCGACTGTCCGCCAGGCGATATCGTGGCCGGCTCCTGCCTCTTCGACGGCGTCGAACTCTCAGGCCTCGGCGCAGAGGCACGCAGAAGCATCAACGGCCGCAGGATCGCGATGATCTTCCAGGATCCGCTCGCCTACCTGAACCCAGTCTACACGGTGGGGCGTC